>CAZIWJ010000250.1:0-4934 GCA_964542855.1 uncultured Roseivirgaceae bacterium | reverse complement strand
GATGCGTACCCCTGAAACGAATACCAGTAAGGAAAACTGGGAGGAGGTAATCCCTCACCGCCACGATACGCAACTGGAGGCAATCGATCTTTTCACCGATTTTCTGGTACTGAGCGAGCGCAGGAACGGTCTTACCCACCTACGGGTTATGAACCTGAAGAACGGGGATGATTATTACATTCCCTTTCAGGAAGAAGCCTATACGGTATACACCGGAACAAACCGGGATATTCATTCCGATACGCTTCGTTTCGTCTATACCTCTCTTACCACTCCCTCCTCGGTTTATGATTACAACATGAACACCAGAACCAGTGTACTGATGAAGGAACAGGAAGTTGTGGGGCAATACGATAAAAACGACTACATCACCCGCCGGTTCAATGCCCAGGCAACCGACGGTACTCACGTGCCGCTTACGCTGGTGCACCGAAAAGACCTGGATACTACTAAAACCAATCCTTTACTGTTATACGGGTATGGTTCGTACGGCATCACCATCGATCCTACTTTCAGTTCGGTGCGGTTAAGCCTTTTAAACCGTGGATTTATTTTCGTCATTGCCCACATCAGGGGCGGGCAGCTACTGGGGCGGCCGTGGTATGAAGATGGTAAAATGTTTGCCAAGAAGAATACCTTTACCGATTTCATTGATGTGGCCGAATTTCTGATTACAAAAAACTACACCGAACCCGGAAAACTGTTTGCCTACGGCGGAAGTGCCGGGGGGCTGTTAATGGGAGGTATTATGAACATGCGCCCCGATCTGTTTAAAGGAGTAGTGGCTTCGGTACCTTTTGTAGACGTGGTAACTACCATGCTCGATGATTCTATTCCGCTCACCACCGGGGAATACGATGAATGGGGAAACCCGAACGTAAAAGAACAGTACGATTACATCCTTTCTTATTCTCCTTACGATAATGTTACACCAAAGCATTATCCGAATTTGCTGGTTACTACCGGATTACATGATTCACAGGTTCAGTACTGGGAACCGGCCAAGTGGGTAGCCAAACTGCGGGAGGTAAAAAAAGACGATAACCTGTTACTGCTCTACACTGATATGCATACCGGCCATAGTGGTCCTTCCGGAAGGTTTGCACAATTCAGGGAAACGGCCCTCAAATATGCGTTTTTATTGTATATTGCCGGCAAAATAGAACTAACCTGAAGCAACGTCTATGGATCCCTTTCAGCTTTACCTGAAACTGGGTTTTGAGCATATATCAGACATCAACGGATACGATCATATTTTATTTATTGTGGCCCTGTGCGCAGTGTATCGGCTGCGCCAATGGCGGCACTTACTGATTTTGGTAACTGCCTTTACCGTTGGGCATTCTCTCACGCTAGCCCTGGCTGCGTTAAAAATACTGGTCCTTCCTTCCGATGTTATTGAATTTTTAATCCCGGTTACTATCCTCCTTACCAGCATATATAATGTTTACCTTGGTGAACCCAGGCCCTCGGGAAGCGGCCCCAGGGCAAATTATTTCCTGGCTCTTTTCTTCGGCCTAATTCACGGAATGGGTTTCTCTAACTACTTCCGGGCGCTGCTCGGAAAGGAAGAAAGTATTGTAGCCCCGCTGTTAGCGTTTAACATCGGCCTGGAACTGGGGCAATTAGTTATCGTTGCTATCACTCTGGGGGCAGCTTCGCTGATTACGCTTGTTTTCAGGGCAAAGCAGCGCGACTGGACTATATTCATTTCGGGGGCCACGGCAGGAATTGCCTTTATTCTGATGCTGGAAACCCGCTTCTGGTAATGACTAGCCATTAAAACAGGCAAATATAAAAGCAGGCTGCTAAGCCTGCTTTAAGTAATAAAAAACCGGATTACTTGGTTATCAGTACCAGGTATTTCGACGATTGCCAGAATTTCTCAGGATCTGAGATAATCAGGTTGATGTTATCAGAAGTTTCATCTTCTTCCAGCATGTAAGCATCGTCGGGGTGAGTTGTAACCAGCTCCACCTTTTTAGCTTCAATAGGAAAGAATACGGTTTCGCGGATATTTATTTTACGGAATTCATTTTCGTTAAAGTCGTTTTTCAGGGTTTCGGTCCTACCCAAACCCAGGAATCCTCCTTCTTTGTTCAGTACGTTCTTTTCTTTTAAGTCTTTGTAAGTACCCATTGTATAATAAGCTGTATTCAGCGCTTCAGTTTTCTCGTTAATGGTAGATTGCTGAACTTCAGTTTGCTCGGTTAATTCTTCCACGCTGGCATTCAGGATCTGAATCTCTACTTTCCTGGAGGCTAGTTCATCATTTAATGATTCAATGCGGTTTTCCTGCATCGTTATTTTCTCAGCAAAAGAATTCTTCAACTGCTCCATCATGTTGTTCAGCTTCACATTTTCATTGCTCGAGTTGCGCAGGCGGATACTTAAACCTCTGAAGGTTTTTTTGTTCTCAGCCAGTAAACGGTTAATTTCTTCAACATCTTTCCCAATCTGGTCTATCAGGTCGGAGGGGCTTAGATCTTCGGCATTCTTTACTTCAATGTTCATTTCACGTTCGCGAATTTTCCGCAGGTTAGTTTCTACCTGGGCCAGTGCTCCCATGAACGACACAACAGTAGAGTCTTTTTCCTGTACCTGTGCCATCAACTTCTGGTTCTCAGCAGAAAGAGAAGCGATTTTATTTTCCATTTCTTTAGTATTGCAGGATACCACACTCACCGCAAAAATCAGGGTGAGCACACCACTTGTTAAATTATTTACTTTCATTGTACTGGTTGTTTAAAATGCTAAAGATATAACTTGTTAAGTGTAATATATTGTGCCACTTACCGGTACGGCGGTATTTTATAACCGGTAATAGCATACTGCGGAACTGTTCTGCAACGTGCAACTAAAGATCGTTAATTTTCTCATCAATCTGGCTCGCATAGTAATTACTAAGTTGTTGAATAGCCGTACACAGCTTACGCCTCTCCTGTTCATTCAACTCTTCGGTCAGGGCCTTTTTGCCCTCGGCTGCTATTTCCAGCAGCTGGGAAGCTTCAAAAAGTCGGGAAGTGGAAGATATTTTATGGATAGCGGCCCGCAGGGAAGATACATCCGATCCCATCAGATAACGGTTGAACTGATCAGAAAAGTCATAAAGCGAAGTACGGAAAAGAGTAAGTATCTTTTTAAATTCCTCAGGGCTATTTTGGTAAAGGATCCCTACCTGCTCAAAATTAAGTTGATCTTTTATCGATGGTTTTTTTTGCCACGGTTGGTCATGAACCGGGCCGGCAGCAGGTTGGATACCTGTTATTAGCGACTTTAACTGGTGGGGCTGAAAGGGTTTTACCAGGCTGGCATCAAACAGTGACTCGTCGTAATCATTCCCCAGTTCTTCCCTCCCGGAAGCGCTAAGCGCAATGATTCGGGCAGGATGCTCATGCGGGTAACTTTTCAGGGCCCGGATTTTGCGACTGGCCTCAAAACCATCCATTACTGGCATCTGTAAGTCCATTAGTATTACTCGCGGATGGTATTTTTCGGCTTTTTCAACCGCTTCCTGGCCGTTTTCAGCCTCAAACACCACCATTTTCCATTTTTTAAGGAAATGGACGGCAAACGAACGGTTAAACTCATTATCATCAACCAGCAGCAGGCTTATCCCGGCCAGGTCGGGTAGCTCCTCAAGCCTGGCTTCACCTGAAATCAACGGAAACGACAGGTAAAGCTGCATGGTAAATCGCTGATCAGTTAACAGCGTAGCTGTTTTTGCCTTCAGAATGCTAACCAACTGCCTGATAATTGAATGCCTTACAAAAAACAGGGCATGGTCCTGGCTATCGTTAAGGTGGTTAGCCGGATGTTCACCAGTTTCCAGAATTTTTACGAATGGATGCGGATGGTCCAGGTGAATATCTATCCGTAAGAGAATCGACTCATCACCGAAGGACTCGGTGTTTAGGTCGATTTGCAAACTTTTATTCCGGGAGAAGTGAATTAGCACCTCCAGTAAGCGAGTTACCTGGTCGGTAAGTGGTTCTTTTTGCCCAAACATTTTTTCCGGAACGGATGCGTCGTACCTGATCTTTACCGAGTCTGCAGGTACCTGGTGACTGAAAGATAGTGAATCGCGTGCCGACTGAATTACCCGGATTATTGAAAAAGTTTCTTCTGTAAAGGCGTCTTCTTCCAGGTAATGTAATGCAGTAATATGATCGGTGGTTTCTTGCAGCAGGCGCGAGGAATGCATCAGAATGTTCAGGTACTCATCGGAGAGGGCTGGATAATCGGATTTTTGAAGCAGGGAAGTAACTCCTTCAATATTCTGCAAACCGGTGCGCAGAACATGAATCAGTGACGCCTGCATCTTATCGCTCATCGTGCCGGTTAAACCGGGTTGCAGGAATACATTCAATTGTTGGTGATTATCAGGCACCGGATAAAACGTGCATTCAAATAAAACAGATTTATTCTGTTGCTGCTGGTTTGTTAAATTCAGGGAAAGCTTACACAGGAAGCTATGGTTCCAAACCGGACTAATAACCTCCCGTTGAAACTTATCTTGCTCATATTCAGCGATTAAAGAAGAAAAGGGAAGATGAGTCACAGCATCAGGGGCCACCTGTACGAAGGAATAAAACCGGGGAGATGCATGAATAATTGTTCCCTGCTTATCAATGACCAGCCAGTACTCAGCAGTGCCTGTATATGAATTTTTACTTACCAACGGGTTTAGTTCTTAATTGAATTTTAAATTACTATTTTAACCGGGCGTAGCATAGCGAATCAAGGCTGTTACATTACATTATGTAAAAAACCCCGGTAATTACCGGGGTTCAGGTGCCAAAAAAAATAGCTTCTGATCATTGAACATGGCACAGCTAAAAAATAATCTTAATCTCTTACTGTAACATTGCACATAATTTAGCAGAAGCCAATATTATAGACAATGAGGCTATTCGTGTTGTGAAAACTTTAGG
>CAZIWJ010000249.1:0-4971 GCA_964542855.1 uncultured Roseivirgaceae bacterium | reverse complement strand
GATGACAAAAGTAGAGTGCTTTTCTGAATTAAACAACACCAGCTCGAATATATTTCTACATTTTCTTAAAATTAGAATAAACGCTGTTGTACGCCCACATCAAGCGGCCTTGGCGGCACCAGGTCCAGTGCCAGCACTTCGTTCAGTTGCTTAATTAAATAAACCGCTAAATCCACGCACTTGTCTTCCGTAGGCTGGTGCACAAAAAAGAATACCTGGTGCAACCCCAGGTCTACCCAGTATTCCAGTTTTTTCACCCACTCGTCGATTCGCCGGTAATCGCTTTCGTGCAGGGAGTTTCCCACAAACCGGATAACTGCTGTGGGCGAGGTAAGCCGCATATGCACTACATCGCGCCTGCCGGCCGTATCGGTAATTACCGTGCTCAGCTTTTTTGCTTCCAGTAATTGCATAATTTCGTTCAACACCTCGGCCTCAATAAACCAGGATTCGTGACGCAACTCCAGCGCCATCGTCTGGTTTCCAGGCCACTGGTTTATATATTGCACCAGCTTAGATTTTGCATTGCTGTCTAAATAAGTAGGTAATTGCATAAAGGGAATACCCAGGTATTCTCCAAAGTAGGAAAGCGACTCGGCAAAGTTTTCCGTGGCCCGGGAATTTAACCCAAAATCGTAACGGTGGCTAATGATCTGGGGAAACTTCGGGCAGAATAAAAACCCCTCCTTACTCATGTTTAGCCACTGCTTTACCTGCTCGGCCGAAGGAATGCGGTAATGGGTTGTATTTAATTCAATGGTATGGAGGTGGCGGGAATAATGGTACAGGTATTTCTTGGCCGGGGTTTTCTTCGGGTATATTTTTCCAACCAGGTTTTTATCGCCCCATTGTGCTGAACCCACAAACATCCTGAGCGATTTTCTGCTTCGCCTGGCTTTCTTTAATACCCGAATTGTTTCTTCCGGTGTATCCGGTAAACTGAAATCAATACCCGATACATCTTCTACTTTTCCAAATTTCATACATTTCTACCGTGTAGCTGTAGCAATTAACCTCAGGCATTAGTTCGTGAAAGCAACCGTTCAACTCAATTAAATTAATAACTTGCCGCCCGCTGGTTATCTAAAAATTATTAACCCATGCATATTGTTATTAAAACACCGGTAAAGCAAAACTACAAACAAGTAGCAGAAGGTTTTACCGAAAAACTGTTTCTGTCGTTAAATCCTCCCTTTCCCCCGGTGAAGCTGTTGCGTTTCGATGGCTGTAAAAAAGGAGACCGGGTAAGCTTGCAACTTAATTTTATTTTCTTCAAGCAGCGATGGGACAGTGTAATTACTTACGACGTACTTAATGAACAGGAATTTGGCTTTATCGATGAAGGCGAACAGCTTCCTTTTTTTTTGAAAACCTGGAAGCATCACCATCGCATAAAACACGTGGAACACGGGACGGTTATTGAAGATGATATCCATTACACGGCACCCTTCAAGCTACTCACCCTGCTCCTGTACCCGGTTTTATACCTTCAATTCCTGTACAGAAGGCCTGTTTACCAACGAATTTTCAAAAAATGATGATTTATACCATCGGAACAGTATAACTACCTTGCTAATTTAACCGTAATATGGTGCTAAATTCAGCCGGCATCAATTTATTATATTGCATATTTAATGAATTAAGCCTGCCGGCTAATTTGTAACAATACACCGAACTATTTATTTACTCGCTTTATGCAAATTGGAATACTCAAAGAACAAGAAACTGCCCAGGTAGCACTCATCCCTGATGTAGTGAAACGAATGGCAGAACAACACTCCGTCCTGGTAGAAAAAGACGCCGGGGCTTCAGCTTTTTTCGCTGACGATATGTATGAGGAAGCCGGTGCAACCCTGGCCAACCAGGACTCAATTGTTCCAAAAGTTGATTTACTGGTTACTGTGCTGCCTCCTTCACCCGATATCCTGAAGCAACTGAAAGAAAACGCAACGGTAATTTCTTCTTTCAAACCGTTCAACGATCCGGCTATTGCTGAAAACCTGGCCAAATATCCCATCTCGGTATTTAGTATGGACATGATGCCGCGAACTACTATTGCCCAGGATAAGGATGTACTCTCTTCTATGGCATCTATTTCCGGTTATAAAGCCGTGCTTACGGCCGCTAACATCATGCCCCGCTATTTTCCCATGCTTTCTACCGCCGCTGGAACCATCCCCCCGGCCAAAGTACTTATCCTGGGTGCCGGGGTAGCCGGGCTACAAGCGGTGGCTACCGCCAAGCGTCTGGGTGCAGTAGTGGAGGTTTTCGATACCCGCAGCGCCGTGAAGGAGGAAGTACAAAGCCTGGGCGCCAAGTTCGTGGAAGTGGAAGGAGCCAAAGATGATAAAGATGCCGGTGGCTACGCAGTAGAACAATCGGAAGAATACAAGAAAAAACAGCAGGACCTTATATACGATCGCATCACCAAATCGGATGTGGTTATTACTACCGCTCTACTGCGCGGGAAAAAAGCCCCGATCCTCGTTACCAAAGCTATGCTCGACGTTATGCGTCCGGGTAGTGTTATCATCGACCTGGCAGCCGCCGGAGGGGGTAACTGCGAGGTTACCGAAAATAACCAAACCGTAACGTATAATAATATTTACGTGGTAGGTAATTCTTCTCTCGAAGCAACCGTGCCCATGCACGCCAGCCAATTGTTCGCCAAAAATATTCTCAATTTTCTGAAAGTAATGGTGAAAGAGAGTGAGTTCGACCTGAATTTCGATAACCAAATGATTAAAGAAACCTGCCTGGTTTACCAGGGAAAACAAATGTATGGCGTACAGGAAACCGAAAACGCCAACTCGTAAATTGCTAAAACACCTATAAGTCTTACGAATATTATGGAAGCACTACTAGAATTTTTCAGGGAAAATATCACCATGATTTATGTGCTGATATTTGCCATATTTCTGGGTACGGAAGTTATTTCTAAAGTACCCACGGTATTACATACACCGCTTATGTCGGGCGCCAACGCTATTAGCGGCGTGGTGATCATCGGAGCTATCCTGCTCATCCGCCAGGCCAGCGACGACAATTACCTGGTACTGGTGTTCGGTTTCCTGGGCATTGCCCTGGCAACCATTAATGTGGTGGGCGGTTATGCCGTTACCGACCGGATGCTCGAAATGTTTAAAAAGAAAAAGAAGCAGTAACCCTTAAATACCTATACCCTTGGATACTACACTATTCGATGTACTCTACCTGATTAGTATTGTACTTTTTATCGTTGGACTCAAACGGCTTAGTCACCCGGAAACGGCCCGTAAGGGAAATTTAATTGCTGCCAGCGGAATGGGACTGGCTATTGTAATTGCGATAATCTACCCGCTTGAAGCACCCACCAATAATTACGCCTGGATTGCCGGCGGTATTGTAGTGGGCTCGGGCGTGGGCATAACCGCCGCCCGCCGGGTACAGATGACCGCCATGCCGGAAATGGTATCGCTCTTCAATGGATTGGGCGGTGCCTGTGCCATGTTAATATCGCTCGTGGAGTTTTTTAATTACCCGGCTAATACTTCCCTGTTCACCCCGCAGGTATTCACTACTTTTTTTGCCCTGTTAATCGGTAGTGTTTCTTTTACCGGCTCACTGGTGGCCTGGGGTAAGCTAGACGGATTTCTTCGCGATTCGCTAGTTCCCCCGAAGCCCAAAATTGTGAACCTGATACTGTTGCTGGCTATTTTAGGGCTGGGTGGGTACCTGATGTCGCTGGCCGATATTAACATGGCCATCGTGCTGGCCATCCTCGGTCTTTCGCTGGTTTACGGCGTTACTTTTGTTACCCCGATTGGCGGGGGCGATATGCCGGTGGTTATTTCCCTGCTGAACTCCTTCACCGGTATCGGGGCGGCCCTGGCCGGGCTAATTTATAACAGCCAGGTTATGCTGGTAGGCGGTATCCTGGTGGGGGCATCGGGTACCATTCTTACCGTACTCATGTGTAACGCAATGAACCGTTCGCTGTTTAACGTAATTATTGGCGGGTTCAGCGCCAGCGGGGCCGCCGCCGGTTCTTCCCGCGAAGAAACGGTGAAAGAAGCAAACGCTTCCGACCTGGCCATCCAGTTAAAGTATTCCGACCGGGTTATTATTGTACCCGGTTATGGCCTGGCTGTTGCCCAGGCCCAGCACGGATGCCACGAACTGGAGAAAAAACTGGAAGCCGAAGGGGTAGAAGTGCGCTATGCCATTCACCCCGTAGCCGGACGGATGCCCGGGCACATGAACGTGCTCCTGGCCGAAGCCGACGTATCGTACGATAAATTACTGGAACTGGAAGCAGCCAATAAGGATATGGCGAATACCGATTTGGTACTGGTTATCGGGGCCAACGACGTGGTAAACCCTGCAGCCGAGGAAGATCCGTCCAGTCCTATTTACGGTATGCCGATTCTGAACGTGGAAGAAGCTAAAAACGTGGTGGTGCTGAAACGTAGTATGAGTACCGGGTACGCCGGTATTCAGAACCAGTTGTTCTTCGGCGACCGCACTCGCATGTTGTTCGGCGATGCCAAATCTTCCATTTCCAAACTAAACGATGAGGTGGAAAACGCCTGATTGTTATTTTTAAAACCGGTTGGGGCAGGTGCCGTAAAAGTGCCTGGCTCAACCGGATTCATTTCCATACTACACTATTCAGCAGCAGGCAACCTGGAAAACCCTGGCATTTTGCTCCTGCAACCCCCTAATTTTAATTTCAGTCTGAATCCGGCCATTGATCTTTCAGGATACTGATGAATACAGCTGTAATAGTTAGTTAGCTGGTAAGTTCTTTTTACCCGAAAATTATTATACTTTACTAGTGTTAGGTTAGGAAACGGCCCTGCAGATGTTCATAGTATTAATTTAAATGTTTATTTCGCCTTTGTTGATCTTTAAATACTGCCGAATTTTTTAATTTCACCAGTGTAATTGTTCGTTGCACTCCTGCATTTCTTTAAAGACTAACATATTATT
>CAZIWJ010000248.1:0-4986 GCA_964542855.1 uncultured Roseivirgaceae bacterium | reverse complement strand
TGGAACCGGTATTGCGCCACGCCCACATGCTTACTTTTGATATTGGCGCTATTCAGTCGCAGGATGCCGCAGGAAGCATTAATTCTACTCCTTTCGGGTTAAGTGCCCAGCAGGCCTGCCAGCTATGTTGGTATGCCGGTCATAACGAGCAGCTAACCAGTGCCGGTTTTTACGAGTACAATCCGGAGGTGGACGATGAGCAGATGCGTACAGCTTTTGTTATTGCTACCATGCTATGGTATTTCATTGAAGGGTTTTACCATCGAAAAGATGACCTGGTGGATATTCATACCCATTACCTGAAGTATACTGTTGCCGTAGAGCAGGAAGACCTGGCCCTGGGCGGTGACCAGATCAGTTTTTTTAAAAGCAAGAAAACCGAGAAATGGTGGATGGAAATTCCCCTTTCTTCCGCAGACGGGCTAAATCGCGGCATCCTGGTACCTTGCAGTTATGAAGATTACGAACGCACGGTAAAAGGAGAACTTCCCGAGCGATGGATGCAGTTTTACAACAAGCAGGTATAAATGGATCAGCCCGAACAACCAAAATCATCGCAACCTGTTTTACCCTGGATACTGGCTGGTTTACTGGGCGTATATGTAATGGCAAACCAGTTCGGGTGGCTGGACGGCGGGGAACTTGAAAAAAAAGTTTCTGAATTATCTAATTCACTGGTTGTAGAAGAAGTGCAGCAGTTAGGCCGGCTGGAGCTTGTAAAATACACTTTAAAGGAAGTAGTAGAGCTCAGAAAAGAAAGCAACTTTTATTTTGATATTTTCAAACTAATCCCTGACTCGCGTGCTTTAATGATTGTAAGCGGTGAAGCAGTAGGCTGCGTGGATTTGCTGAAGATAGATGACCGGAGTATTACCCAGCTAAATGATACAATGATGGTTAAGCTGCCACAACCGGAAGTTTGTTACGTAAAGCTACGCCCTGAAAAAACCCGTTTTTACTCCCTGAACATGGGGTACTTTGGTAACGAAGCCGAATTTGTGGAGGAAGCCTATGGCAATGCAGAGAAAAAGCTAATGGAGGCTGCTTTGAAGTCGAGTTTGCTACAACAAACCCAAACTAACGCTGAGCTGGTATTACGGCCTTTGCTTGAAGAGCTTACCAGAAAAACCGTGATGTTAAAATGGGAAAAGGGAGAAGCTATTCTCCCTGACCGTTAGTAGTTTTCAGTATAGTATATTATCTAGATTGAAGCATATTAATTAAAAGGTACAGAAAGAGTTGCTACTGTGCCTTTAACCTGTCCATTCTCTTTTGCAGGCTCCCATGCTGGCCCGTTCTTTACCACCCGGATGGCTTCTTCATCGCAACCGTAGCCCAACCCATTAATTACGTTGATGTTACTAAGACTACCGCTTTCATTCACGAAAAAAGAAACCACTACATTTCCTGTTACATTATTTCGCCTGGCTTTGTTTGGTACCACAACGTTAGAATTGATATACTGCTGGTAAGCCTGATTGCCATCTTTGGGCTGAGCCTTGCTGGTGGTTTCTGTACTATTTTCTTTTTCACTTGCTATGTTCTCCTCAAGAGCTCCTGGTTGAGTAGTTATTTCTTCGGGGGTGACCGGATTAGTTGAAGCACTGCCACCTGATATCTGTTCTACCGGCTGAGTGGTGGTACTGTTGGTTTCTTCGGCCGGTTCAGTTTGTTCCGTTGAATTATTGGGCGATACAGCAGTTTCTTCAGTTGCATTACTTCCGGTTAGCTCTTGCGTTTCGGGTCGAACCTCTTCAGGTCGAACCTCTTCAGTTACAGCTACCTGGGCATCATTATTCTGGTTTTCCTGAGGTATTTCTGCTGTAGTCTCTTCCGACTGTGATTCAGCGTTTACGTTAGCCTCCAATACCCGCTCTTCCTCCTGTTGCTGGTTTACCTTATCAGCAAACGTGGGTGTTTTTGCCTCCATGGGCTTTCCTGCAGCTGGTAGCCCGGATGATTGTTCAGTATTTGGAGTCTGCTTATCAGATTTGAAAACGTCCATAAGTGGTTTAGCCTGGAACAGGCCTATTCCCGTTAATGCCAGCACCGTAATAGTGGCTGCAAAGCCAGTTATTTTCTTATGTTTCTTTTTGGTATCAGGCATGCTTACCTGAGTGGCAGTTACCCCGGGCTTCTCCTGTGCATTCTTATTGCTTTCAACCCGTTTTTTCGGCTCTTGCTTATGCTTATCAGGTGCTGTATCGGCAGGAGCCACTGGTTTTTTCTCTTCTTTCTGTATTGGCTGCTTGTTGACAGAAGGGACTTCTTTTTTCTTACCGAATTTAGTTTTACTATGCTGAACGGGTATGCCTAAAGGTTTAGCCAGTACTGTTAGTCCAGCTGAGGCGGCAGGAATTCCCATTTCATTCAGCTCATCCTTCATGGTTTCGGCACAGAATGAACAGTACATGATATGTTGTTCAAACTGCTTGTTTTCCTTTTCGCTCAGTTCCCTGAAAATATACGCACGTATTCTTGAACGGGAAACATGAGGGCTAAACGCGTAGTGTTCGGTCTCTCCTGTCATAACAGCTTAAATTAGCAATTGGGTTAATAATACTATCTTGAAAAGTTACAAAATAAAAGTGAATAGTAATTAATCTGGTAACATACAGATTAGTAATTTAAAATTTTACTATCCTTCAAAAAGAGAACCCCCAGCAAAAGTGACGGTTTTATTTTGCAAGCTTGCAACAAAGGTATTTGGTTCCAAAACCAGGTACAATTTACTGTAAGCTAGATTCTTACAGTGGCATTTTTTACCTCTTGAATCGCATTTTCTGTTCCTTTCTGTGGAGAAACAAAAAAAATCCAGCTAAGCTGGATTTTTAGTACAAAATATTGGTTTATTTCCTATCGATTATTTTCTATCGGCTTCCAAACTCGGTGAAGTCTATCAACTCAACCTCAAAAACCAGAATTGAGTTTTCTTTTATTACATCACCGCGGGCTTCCGGGCCATAAGCCAAAGTTGAGGGGACAAATAACTTTGCCTTTCCACCTTTCTGTAAGAGACCAATGCCTTCATCCCATCCGGGAATTACGTTTCCAACTCCCAAAGGAAACTTAAAGGGTTCTCCACGATCATAAGAAGAATCGAATTTTTCGCCGTTTAGCAGTGTCCCTTTGTAGTGCACAGAAACCTGATCGCCCTTATCGGGAGTGCTACCTTCCCCTTCTTCAACAATAATGTAGTGCAGTCCTGATTCGGTAACCTGCGATTTCATGTTATTCTCGGCAAGGTATTCACTAATGGCAATGCTATCTTTTTTAATTTGCTCCTGATTGGCTTCGATTAGGCGGTTGGTACGCTCTTCAGTAACCGCAATCTGGCTTTCGAGACGCTGCTTCATCGTGCTTAGTTGTGCTTCACGGTACTCGTCTTCAGATTGTATGTCTCTTACCGCAATATTAAATACCATTGTACTTTCCATGGTTACGTCAGGAGGCAACTGCATGTCGGGTTGGGTAAAAATATTGCTGGCCGGAATTTTAAACTCGGCACTATCTCCTACATGTAGCAGGCTGTAAGCTTCTTCGAGCCCACCGGAATTAGCCAGGGAATCTGTGTATTGATACGGCACGGGAGCTCCTCCGCCTTGTTCCATTGAATTGTATCGGTAAGCAGAATCGTCTGATAGTTTCCAAGCCATGTTTAACAGCATTACTTCTCCGTCCTGCGGCTTTTCGCCATTACCTGCTTTCAGTAGGGTGTACTCAATACCTGTGTCGGTAGTTTGAGTTTCACCTGTTTGGGGCTGGCAGGAAGAAGCGGCAAGTACCAGGACCAGCGCTACTACAGTAACAGTATTGTAGATAGAATATTTTTTAAGCATGTATTTCCTGAGTTATCTGTTCTTGTAAATTTTTTTTGTATTGAGGTAGGAGTGAAAGAAATTTATTTACGGTTTCCTGTATGTTATCGGGTGAAATTCCGCCAGCGGCATTTTTATGGCCGCCCCCACTGAAATGCTTTTCTGCCAACTCATTCACTGCAAAGTTGCCGATCGATCGGAAAGAAAGCTTTACCTTTTCGCCCCGGTCGATAATAATGGCGGCCATCTTAATTTCTTTTAGGGAAAGAGCATAATTTACCAACCCTTCAGTATCGCCATTTTGGGAATTAAACCGATCTAATTCATCGGAAGTCAGCACAAAATAGGCAGTGCAGTATTCGGGTAAAACAAACAGCTTTTCACTGAGTGCATAGCCGGTTAGGCGTAGGCGGCTTAGTGAATTATTGTCGTAAACAAGCTTACTGACTTTAAAAGCTTCAGCTCCCAGTTCAATAAGATCGGCAACAATAAGGTGTACAGCCTTAGTAGTATTGGGATGTTTGAAAGAACCTGTATCAGTCATTATTCCGGCATAAAGACATTCGGCAATGGCTGCATCGATCAGGTTCCGGTCGTCCATATCGATAATGAAGTTATACACCAGTTCGCAGGTTGCAGCTGCACTGGTATTCCACATTTCGTAATCAGCAAATTCTTCTTTTCCGATATGGTGGTCAATGACCACTTTTTTGGCCTTTGCGTTCCGGATCACATGTTCCATATCGTCGATACGGTTCAGTGAAGAAAAGTCGAGGCAGAATATAATGTCCGCCTCATTAACTTTTTGATCTACCTGCGATCGTTGCTTGCCTTCATAAACCAGCACTTCATCATTTCCTTCCATCCAATACAGGAACTGTGGGTAATCGGTAGGCATTACCACCTGAACGTCGTGCTGTTTTTTGGCAAGGTATCTGCCCAGGCCGAGGGAGGATCCGAGTGCGTCGGCATCCGGCTTCTGATGGCCAATAACAATTACTTTCCGAGGATGCTCCAGTAGTTGCCTGAATGATTTAAAGTTTTGCATCATAGCATTGTGCCTTATCCACTACAAATTGTTATAATTCAACAAGGTGTTATGCACACATCATGCATATCACACGTGTCAATTAAGAAACGCAAAAGTGGTAATAAAATCATTGAAATC
>CAZIWJ010000247.1:0-5009 GCA_964542855.1 uncultured Roseivirgaceae bacterium | reverse complement strand
ATTATTTTTGCAGTGTTGTACGGCTGGTTAGTGGCAAAGCTATTAACTTTAGCCAGGGGATTTCAGTCGGATATGCGCTATCTGATAAAAGGATTGGTCTTTGCTTCTATGATCGCCTTACTGCGAGGGGGAGATATTCCGGGTATTTTTGCTTTTATCGGTATGAGCTACTGGCCGGTGTTTTTAATGATGTGGCGATACAGTAAATACCGTAAACGTTTACCATCCTCTTCAAAACCAGCTATGGCTCCTGCGTAAAGGATGAAAAAACCTGGTATTTTACTGGTTTGGAACCGAATGGGCGATTATCACCGCGCCCGGTGGAAAGCCCTACAGGAAGTTACCACTACCTATGCTGCTGATTTGGGTGCTGGCGACACGCTGTACCAATGGAATAATACCGAAGCAGCAGCAGGGTATTTTTTGCTATCCAACAAACCGGTTAACCAGCCCGACTGGTATAACCGGGTAAAAAACTTTCTTCATCTTGTTTCCGGTCAGTCGATAAATGTAGTTTGCATCGCCGGCTACGGTCAGCCCGAATACCTTGTTTTTATTATCCTCGGCAAACTACTTGGTAAAAAGGTTATCCTTTTTGCCGAATCCTGGTACGCCGGAAATACTATTACAGATAAGCTGAAGGGCTTGTTTATTAAGCTGTTCTGCAATGGTATCCTGGCTTCCGGGAAGCGGGCCAAAAACCACTTCAGTAAGCGGTTGGGGTTCCCGGAGCATAAAGTTGAAACCGGGTATAGCGTGGTAGATAACGAGCACTTTACTAAAGTAGCTGCTCCTTCACAAAGGGAAGCGGTTAAGCAACTCTTTTTCCAAAAAGCATTGCCTTCTACCTGTGCTGAGGAAGAATATTTTTCACCAGTGCTTCTTTGCGTAGCCCGTTTTGCCCCCGAAAAAAACCTGCAAATGCTCATCGAAGCCTTCCAGGAATCACAACTGGTTAGTAACTGGCAACTGGTAATAGTTGGGGGAGGATCCGAAGAAGATGCCCTAAATAAAGCCATTAAGTCTGATGCGGTTACGTTGCTACCCTGGCAACCCTACGAGTTACTGCCTGCCCTTTACCAGCAAGCATCCTGCTTTATTTTACCCAGCACCTTCGAGCCCTGGGGGTTGGTAGTAAATGAGGCCATGGCTGCTGGCCTGCCTGTTATTGCTTCAGAGCAATGTGGGTGTGTACCGGAACTGGTGAAGGAAACCAATGGATATACTTTTGAGGCAGAAGATAAAGCCAGTCTGGTAGAAACTTTAAATCATCTTTCTACGGTTTCCCAACGGGAATTAAAAACAATGGGGGAGGCATCAGGAAAGATCATTCAGGACTTTACCCCGCAAAGCTGGGCAAAACGTATCATTGAACTGGCTGGCTAAATGGTCATCATCAACCTTGTCGACAATATTTCCCCGGTCAACACCGGCATCTGGAAAGCGGCTGTTTCAACCACTTCTTCTTTGAAAAGGCAGTTTAATTATTCCTCTGAAATCTGGTATCCGGCCGCTTCACCGGAAGAAGAAGAAAACCTTCAGCAAAACCTCCGGGATTGTTCCCCCTTTCCCTTATCCTCTACCCGCAATTCCCACCTCGAACAGATTATTCAGCAGCGTAAGCTAACCCCCGAAAATACGGTGTTCGTTTCTCACGGCTGCTGGCAGTATCCTACCTTGTGGGGCGCGAAGGCCGTACAACTGGGCTTCACCTGGATTTATGTGCCGCACGGCATGCTAGAGCCCTGGCCCATGCAGACCAAGAAGTGGAAGAAACTCCCGTACTTCCACCTGATTGAAAAGCGAAAAGCTTTACAGGCCGATGTAGTAAGGGCAGTAGGTACACCGGAATTGCATAACCTCCTCCCACACTTTCCCCAAAGCCAATTAATTCCGAATGGCGTACCTTACCGGGAAATGCCCGTTAAAGACTTTCACCCGCCCTACACGGTCTTGTTTATGGGGCGCTTGCATCATAAGAAAGGGATCGTTGAGCTGGTGCAGGCCTGGAAGCAGAGTAAACTCTTTAACCATCCGGATTACCGGTTGAAAATTGCGGGGCCAGACGATGGGGAGTTACCGGCCCTTTTACCCGAAATTACCGGTAATATGGAATACCTCGGTCCGGTATACGGAAAGGAAAAAGACAAACTGTTAAAGGAAAGTCACTTTTTTACCTTGCCTTCTCACAGCGAAGGCTTTCCCACCGCCGTGCTGGAAGGCATGCAGTACGGGTTAATCCCCCTCATTAGTGAAGGCTGCAACTTCCCTGAAGCTTTTGAAAAAGGGCTGGGTATTAAAGTGTCCCCGGTAATTCCTGATGTAGTAAAAGGATTAAACCAGTTGCTCCCTTATTCCCCGGAAGCAATGCTATCGCAAAGTAGTAAGGGGGCGAAATTTGTAAATGAACATTACAGCCTGGATAACATTGCCCAACTGCAGGGAGAGTTGGCGATAAGGTTGCTGGGGGAGAGAAAAGCGGGCATTGCAAAATAAACGGAAGCGGGAAATGCGATCAGCTCAATACCTGTTTCTTTCGTATATTGTGGTAAAGAGTGAGCGATGATTCAGCAGCATAAAACACAACATAAGGAAAAGCGGTATTCTTACGCCGATTACCTGGCGTGGGATGAGGAGGCGAAGTACGAACTAATCAACGGAAAACTATACGATAGGTCTCCGGCACCTAACCGAAAGCACCAGGAAATAGTAACAAATTTAATTTTGTTATTATCTGATTACTACAAAAAAAAGGAAGGTAAAGTGTATACTGCCCTCTTCGACGTCCGCTTTCCGGAATCCACTTCAACCCGTGGGGAAGAGATTTACACGGTGGTTCAGCCCGATATTTGTGTGTGCTGCGATTTATCTAAACTCGATGATAAAGGGGCTATTGGTGCACCTAACCTGATCGTGGAAATTCTTTCTCCCGCCACCGCTGCCAAAGATTTGCAGGAAAAGTACCGGCTGTACGAGCAACACAAGGTACCCGTTTACTGGATCGTACATCCGGAAGAACAACTGTTGGAAGCATTCAAACTCAACGATCAGCAGCAGTACGTACTGGACAAGTACTACACCGTAGCGGATAAAATTAAGCTGGATGATACCGTAAAGGTGAACGAGGTATTTGCCTGATCATCTTTCAAATCCTGCTAATCCTGCAAATCCTCTTAATCCTGATCATCCTGATAATCTTGTAAATCCTGATCCATGACTCAATACATCATCATTACCTCCATTTTCCCGCCTACCGAAGCGGTAGAAGCCTTTTCTAAAGTACAAGATCACCAACTTATTGTTGTAGGCGATAAGAAAACGCCTGATAATTGGCAGCACAACAATGTGCAGTACCTGTCGGTACAGGATCAGGAAGATTCAGGGTATGCCCTGGCGAAAGTTATGCCTTACAATCATTATTGCCGGAAGATGCTGGGCTACCTCGAAGCCATGAAGCAGGGCGCCGAAACCATCGTGGATACCGATGATGATAACATTCCGAAAGCCAACTGGCAGTTCCCTTCGCTAGAAGCCACCTACAGTGCCCTGCCGGGTGGCGAAGGCTTTGTGAACATTTATCAACTCTTTACCGATCAGAAAATCTGGCCCAGAGGCCTGCCGCTGAACTTAATTAATACCGATTTTCAGCTGGAAGGTAAGCTGCAACCGGCTAACTGCAAAGTTGGCATCTGGCAGGGGCTGGCCGATGAAGATCCCGACGTGGATGCGATCTATCGCCTCACCAGCGATACTTTGTGCAACTTTAAGGAACGATCGCCGGTGGTATTACCGGCAGGTACAGTATGTCCCTTCAATTCTCAGAATACCCTCATCCGCAAGGAACTCTTTCCCCTGTTGTACCTGCCCACGTTCGTTACTTTTCGGTTTACCGACATCCTGCGAGGGCTAGTGGCTCAGCCTATCATGAATCTGTATAATTACCAACTGGGCTTTACGCAGGCTACCGTGGTGCAAAAGCGTAATCCCCACGATTACATGAAAGACTTCGAGTCGGAAATCCCCATGTATCTTCACTGTGAAAACGTGGTGGAGCTCACCCGGCAGGCCATTTCGGCTAATTATTCCATTAAAGATAATCTACATTTAGCGTACGAAGCTTTTATGAAAGCCGGCATCGTTAGCGAACAGGAAATGACTACGCTGGAAGCGTGGTTAACGGATCAGGAATAGTTTGGTAGGATGAGAACTGACAGGCCATGGCTGAAACTATACATTCAGTAAATCCTGTTTCCCGATCAAGATACCTTTTTTCGTATACTAAAGTAATATGCTACGAGAAAGAGAAGTCCACAAAAAAGAAAAGAAATACTCTTACGCCGATTACCTGGCGTGGGATGAGGAGGCGAAGTACGAACTAATCAACGGAAAACTATACGATAGGTCTCCGGCACCTAACCGAAAGCACCAGGAAATAGTAACAAATTTAATTTTGTTATTATCTGATTACTACAAAAAAAAGGAAGGTAAAGTGTATACTGCCCTCTTCGACGTCCGCTTTCCGGAATCCACTTCAACCCGTGGGGAAGAGATTTACACGGTGGTTCAGCCCGATATTTGTGTGTGCTGCGATTTATCTAAACTCGATGATAAAGGGGCTATTGGTGCACCTAACCTGATCGTGGAAATTCTTTCTCCCGCCACCGCTGCCAAAGATTTGCAGGAAAAGTACCGGCTGTACGAGCAACACAAGGTACCCGTTTACTGGATCGTACATCCGGAAGAACAACTGTTGGAAGCATTCAAACTCAACAATCAGCAGCAGTACGTACTGGACAAGTATTACACCGTCAGCAGCATTACGTACTGGACAAGTTACACCGTAGCGGATGTAATTAAGCTGGATGATACCGTAAAGGTGAACGAGGTATTTGCCTAATCATCTTTCAAATCCTGCTAATCCTGTAAATCCTCTTAATCCTGCTAATCCCGATTCTAAATTAGAGGAGGTAACCGAAAAAGAAGTAAATGCCATGCCAGTAGACTTTGAC
>CAZIWJ010000246.1:0-5053 GCA_964542855.1 uncultured Roseivirgaceae bacterium | reverse complement strand
GTAGAACCTTCCCGACTTCGCGTATAGACCAGCGTCTTGAAAAGAGACAAAAAAACCTGGGAAGTATACTGGAGGTATCCGGTCGGGGACTTTCCCGACCGGTCAATCCTGAAATTCTTAACCGTTTGGCATTCCGGGTTTAGCTTAATCGGTAAAGATTTCCAGTATCTCCGCCCAGTTTGTTGTGTAGTTCGGGGAAAGTTTCTCCCTTACCGTAATTTTGCCACCCGATGCGCCGGTGGCGAGGTAGCGCACCTGCCGGGAGCGTTCCTGCTTTTGGTTGTAAAGGTCTAGCGTATGGTTCAGGCGTCGGGCCTTGAAGCGGTTTACATCATCGAACAAAGGCTGTTGAAAAGAAGTAGCCTCGGTAATGCCACTTACAATAACCCCGGCCTTCTTGTAAGCAAACCCTTCGCGGTAAATCATATTTAACGCTTTCAAAGCATAGTGAATCAGTTCCGGCGTATGATCGGTGGCAACCGGTAACTTCAATACCTTGCAGTTGCTGTACTGCTCTTCGTTTTCTTTAAAGGGATTGGTGCGAACGAAAACGGTAACTAACCGGGCGTGGCTGCCCTGTTTGCGTAACTTCTCCCCGCACATGCTGGCGTAAGTAGCAATCGCTTCTTCCACCACCTGCTTTTTATTTTGCGTGAGCCGGAACGAACGGGAAGTGCAAATGGCCTTTTTCGGCGGGGCAAACATTTCCAGCGGCAGGCATTTAAACCCGCGCAATTCCATTACTGTGCGGAGGCTTACAACCGACAGGTGCTTTTTAATCCACCCGTCTTTGGCCTGGCTCAACTGCCAGGCATTATGAATATGGTATTTCTTCAGCATTTTTGCCTTCCGGTTACCCACTCCCCAGATATCTTCTACCGCTATTTTGTTCAGTGCCTCTTCAACCGATGACGGAGAGGAAATAACACAAACCCCGTCCTGTTCGGGGTCTTTCTTGGCCAGCCGGTTGGCAATTTTAGCTAACGTTTTATTCGGCCCTATTCCTACCGAGATGGGAATACCGGTCCACCGCCTTACCTTCTGCCGAAGCTGCCGGGCGAGGTTGGGCAGTGAATCGATGTGGTTGTAGCCCGACATGTCCAGGAAGGCCTCGTCGATCGAGTAAATCTCCACGTCCTTCACAATAGTACCCAGGGTGTTCATTACCCGTTCCGACATATCGCCATACAGTGCATAATTAGAAGAAAAAGTGATGATTTTATTTTTCTCGATCAGGTGCTTTACCTCGTGGGCGGGGGTTCCCATCCTGATGCCCATAGCCTTCACCTCGTTACTACGGGCAATGATGCAGCCATCGTTATTGGAAAGCACGGCCACAGGTTTTCCTTCCAGTAAAGGATTAAAAACCCGCTCGCAGCTTACGTAAAAATTATTGCAGTCAACGAGGGCAATCATGAGGAGATGTTAATACGTTAGGAATAATATTTTGCCCCTGTACTTTAAGTTCTTCGTAATAATACAGCAACAAAAGCATCTACCTTAACTTCTTCACGATGCTTACTACAACCCCCCAGATCTGGAAATTTTCCCGATTCGAAACTTCCATAACCGGGTATTTCTTGTTAGCCGGCTGTAGAAACATAGCATCTTTATCGAAAATTAACCTTTTTACGGTAAATTCGCCGTCCAGCACACTCACCACAATATCCTCGTTCCTGGGCTCCATGGCCCGGTCGATAATGAGGATATCGCCGTCGTGAATGCCATCGTCGATCATGGATTCCCCGTTCACCCGTCCGTAAAACGTAGCCGACGGGTGCTGAATGAGGTATTTGTTTAAATCCAGCTTAATTTCAATAAAATCGTCGGCGGGAGACGGAAAACCGGCCGATACCCCGGAATCGAATAAAGGCAGTTCGAGGGGTTCGGTATCATCGATGGTGTAAAATGTAAGCAGGGAGGAATCGTTAAGTTTTCGTAAAATGGTCATTTCTAGTGTTTTTACGACCGTAAATTAATCAATTCCTTCAACCATACAATACTAAAATATCACCTGGCTGAACAACAGGGCTCTATTTTCCATGCAGGTAAGTTCTGGCATAAAGTTGGCTGCAACAACAATTAACTGTACGCTACTTTTACGGGCAGGTAACTTTGTATTGAACTAATATGACAAGCAAGCATTACATTCCATTTTTAAGCTTTGCGCTGGCATGGGCAACCAGCATGGTTATGGCACAGGAAGCAGTAAACGGAACAACAGCTAACCTGGCTTTCGTGCACGGCGATACCGTTGTAGCCGAAGGCAGCAGTTTTTCCCTGGAAATTAACGCTACTTCCGTACAGGAAGATGACGAAGTTCTTTTCTACCGCAATGGTGTAGAAGAAGGCAAAGATACCAGCAATCCTTACTCGTTTACTTTCAGCAACCTTTCAGCCGGGATTGATACCCTGAAAGTACAACTGGTAACCAATAACCTGCAGGACACCCTGCTGCTGGAAGATTCGGTACTACTTACCGTAAACCAGCTACCGGCCGTATCAATTACACAGCCACTGGACAGCACCGAACTACGGGTGGGCTTATCGGTTAACTTAACGGTAGAAGCCGGGGATGCGGATGGGCAGGTAGACAGTGTTCGCTTTTACCGCAACCACCAACTGCTTAGTACGGCCACGCAGGAACCATACGAATTTACGCTAACGGAAAATAATACCGGCACCCGTCAACTGCACGCGGTAGCTTACGATAACCGGGGCGACAGTACCTCGAGCGATACGGTAACTCTCCTGGTTGTTGCCAACACCCGTCCGCTGGTTAGTATCAGTAACCCGGCAAACGGTGCCTCGGTGAAAATTGGCAACCCGGTTGAACTCACTGCTGAAGCAACCGATACCGACGGGGAAATTGAGCGGGTACTATTCTACCAGAATGGAGAATTGCTGGCCGGCGATACGCTGGCTCCCTACAGCTACCTCTGGGAAAATGCATCGCTGGGGGTATACGAATTAACGGCCGTGGCTTTTGATGATAGCGGCGACAGTACGGTTTCCCAGGAGGTTCTCATTTCTATCGATGCCAACCGGGCCCCTAACGCATTAATTAGCTCTCCAACGGCAGAATCGAAAATTCGGGAGGGAAGCACGATCATTGTAAAAGCACTGGCCAGCGATGAAGACGGAGAAGTAACGAACGTGGAGTTCTTCCTGAACAATCAGAAAATAAGTGAAGACCCGACGGCACCATACGAGTATGTGTGGCAGAATATTCCCACCGGTGAATACAACTGGTACTGCGTGGCTACCGACGAAAACGGGGCCAGCACTACGTCCTCTACAGTTACCGTTAACGTAAGCGAAAACCAGTTACCAACCATTACATTTACATCGCCGAAACCCGATACGGTGGTTAAGGCCGGGTCGGCAGTAGATGTTACAGTCCGGGCTTCAGACCCCGACGGAAGGGTAGATCGGGTTACTTTCAGTGAAAACGGGGTTGAAGTTGCTGAACAAACCGAAGCGCCCTTCAGCTACCGGGTGCTGAACGTTGAAGCCGGTGAATACACCATTTCTGTGGCGGTAACCGACGACGACGGGGCAACAGCCGAAAAAAGCATCCGGTTTACTGCTACTAATAATGAAAACCCTACCGTTCAGATTACCTCTCCGGATAACAATGCGCGTCTTGGAGGAAGCTCACTAACCATAACTGCCGAGGCTGCCGATGCCGACGGAGTGGTGGAGCGGGTTACGTTTTATCGCAATGGCATTGTGCTGGGCGAAGATGTTACGCCTCCCTATGAATTTACGGTTAGTAACCTGGATACCGGAAATTACACTTTGGCAGCCCGGGCCTTCGACAACAATAACGGGGCTTCCACATTCGATAGCGTGCGGGTTAGTATTACTTCCCGCACCGGTTCGGTTACTTCACTAAATAATCCTGAGGTTAGCGAACAGGTAAAGGTTTACCCGAATCCGGCTTATTCCGGTACAGCTATTCACGTTGAAGCAGCCAATAGGCCTTTTAACATTAAGCTTTACAATAACCTGGGGCAGTTTATGATGGGCTGGAGAAGCCATGGGTCCACTACAGTGCCGGCCAAAAGCTTCGGCAGGAGTGGAATTTATTACCTTAAAATTACAGTTTCCGAAAAAGTAATCATTCGCAAACTCCTTATACAGTAAATTTAAGGCTGCTGACCCTTAAATGACGACTTTTTCCCCCCGGGTTTAGTACGTTAGTAAAAAAATACGCAACAACATGAACTCATATTTTTTCAATCCTTTTCAGGCGACAATTTTTCCCGGATTAATGAATGACCCTTATGCTGAACGCCTGAGGCTGGTTAGCGACTACTGGCTCAGCCTGTTTTCCATTAAACCCGACCCGTTATACTTTTACCACCTGGCCCGTTTGAACGGTTATTTTATGCAGGAATGGATGAGTGGAAACAAATCACACGACCATTTCACCGGTACCTTGCCAACCTTTCCTGCATCTTCTCCTGCTATGTCGGCCCTGGCCGCCCCGGTTGCCATGGGAGTGCTACAGGGGTTACACCAGTTTAATCGGATGGCTATGGGGCAGGTAAACCAGCTGGTGAACGAACCAGAAGTGCCGGACAATGTAAAAAAAGCCCTGGAAGATATGATACCCCTGATGGACAGGATGGGCGGATTACTTTCTACTATGAATGGAAGCATACAGGGCAGGCTTTTGAACCCTTTTTCTTACGCCTCTGCGGATGACGAGTCGCAGCAAGAATCTATTGACCGGCAGATGATTCCCCTGATGCGTGATGTATTTAGCTGGGTGGTAAAATACCAGGATGTACTGATGCAAAACGCCAGCCGTACTATCAATGTGTATCCCATGAATGGCAATAGTAATGGCAACAGTAATAGTAATAGTAATGGCAAATTGAACGGTAATTAATATTCCTGCTATTTTATCGTCCTGAACCAGAATTCAACCACGATTTTTGAGATTACAGGCCTGTAACCATAAATAAGAGGTAGTTATAATAAGTATAACTTTTTACCAGGTGTTTTAAGCCAGGCTTCGTGCCTTTAACTGAATGTTATAAAC
>CAZIWJ010000245.1:2509-5110 GCA_964542855.1 uncultured Roseivirgaceae bacterium | reverse complement strand
GCATATTTCTTTCTCGTGGCTGATACTTTAATATCGATTACCGTTGTAAGTGTTAACCAGCGGGAGTAGGAAACCTCAATCTTATACTGTAAGCAATTGATGCAGAATGTACTATAACTTTTATTACAGAATACTAACTTGCGTGAATCGTTTTAACGGATACGAAATAACCGGGCGGTATAACATCTGGTTAGTGAAATGAAAGTAATTTTCCCTCTTCTATTCCTGCTGTCGGTCGTTTGCCAGGCAGCACCCGATTCATTACAGGTAATCGAGCCGCTCGATACCGAGTGGATGGTGTACCGCGACAGTACCTATCAGCCTTTTGTTCCAGGTATCAGCAGCGGAAGCCCCCGGGCGCTCCACCTGTTAATTGATCCTGACCAGCCCAACGGCACCCGGCTGCGGGTCAGGTTGCCGGAAGGATCGGTACTGATGAGTAACCAGCAGGTGATGCAGGTGTACGACAAGGCACAAACTGCCCATATTTCTCTCGATTCCCTGGCCCAATACCTGGTCAATGGGAATATCTGGGTAACGATATTCAACAACAGGGAGTCGCTTCAGCAGGTATCGGCCAGCCTGGTAAGAAAAAAACCGGCTGCTATAACCGGTGCAGAAGATAAAACCCTGGTGGCTCGTGCGCGGGGTAATAGAAAACTTCCTGGTGATATCGGTGTTGATCCTGGTTATAATCATGGCCCTGATCCGCAACCTGTACTTCAAAGAATTCAATGCTGCGTTCAACCCGTTTTACATCTTCAGTTCCCGCACCCGGAAAAGCGTAATTAATAGTATTCGCTTACTCAGCGTTAACAATGTGATCCTGTTACTTTTTTACAGCCTGATGCTGGGTTTTGTATTCCTAACGTTGAGTTACTTTTCGGGCGTGCTGAACGTTCATTTCACATTCCGGCCCAGTGTAATGGGTTACATGAGGCTGTGGATGCAGATTGCCGGGGTGATAGTACTGATTATTATTGTGAAGATTATAATTATCGGTGCGCTGGACCCCCTTTTCGGCAACAATGGCATGATGAGAAACCACCTAACCGGTTATTACCAGGTAACCCTGTTCTTCACATTACTGGCCTTTCTGGTGGTGAGTGGGTATTATTTCTCTTCTTTTCAGGAAAATAGCTACCTGTACGATGCGATTATTTACAGTAGTTTGATTTTTGTTTGTTTACGGGTTATTTTTCTCTACGTCATATTGCTGGAAAGCAGCACGATAAATAAATCCTATTTATTTTTCTATATTTGTGGCGCAGAAATTATACCACTAGTAGTAGGGATTAAAGTATTAATTGTTTCGTAAACAACCGTTATACGTGATCAGAATAGCCTTTCCAATTACTTTCCCTTTCCTGATAATCAGTACCCGTATTGTGTGTTTACTCAATGCTTCTCCCGAAAGTAGCAACAACCCATTAACCAATAAAAGTAACCAGGAAGAGTAACATGAGCAACATGATGACAAAGGTTCCTAAAGAACGGATGAAGGCAGTGAATAGCATACTGGTGTCTCAACCGGCCCCATCCAGTAACAAATCTCCATATTACGAACTAGCTAAAAAATATAATATACAGGTCGATTTCCGGTCATTTATTGAAGTAAAACCCGTGGGCATCAAGGAATTTAGGAAACAAAAAGTAGATATCCTGGAGCACACGGCCATTATATTTACCAGTCGCAATGCGGTTGATCATTTCTTCGACATTTGCAAGGAGTTGAAAATAGAAATGCCCCCGGAAATGAAATACTTCTGTATTTCTGAGCAAACGGCGAACTACCTGCAGAAGTACATCGTTATTCGGAAGCGTAAAATCTTTACCGGGGAGCGAACGGCACAGGACCTGATTAACGTAATGAAAAAGCACAAGACGGAGAAGTTTTTGTTTCCGTGCTCCAGCATCCGAAAAAATGACATCCCCGATTTCCTGGAAAAAAATAAATACGTGTATTCGGAAGCGGTGATTTACGACACGGTTGCCGCCGACCTGTCGGATCTGGATGATGTTACTTACGATATTATTGCGTTCTTTAGTCCGTCGGGAATTAATTCACTATTCGTCAACTTTCCTGACTTTAAACAGAACGACACGCGAATTGCTGCCTTTGGTCCTACCACAGCCAAGGCGGTTAAAGACGCCGGCTTAATCCTTGACATTGAGGCACCTATGCCCAATGCGCCCAGTATGACCGGTGCCATCGAGGTTTACATTAAGGAAGCAAATAAATAACGAGGCTCAATGTTTTAAATAACCTACCATGTAGGAAAATAAAAAGTTCTCACAAAAAGTTATCTCGTTAAGCTTCTATATTTACGGTATCAATAAACTGACGCGTTGCTTTCGGTTAGTCGGTAAACAAAAGGGCAGCTTTATTGGATAGTTTTTTATAATGAGACACTTATACAGCCTTATACTATTTGTTTTTATTTCCCTGGCTCCGGCTTATGGCCAACAGGATGCACAGTTCAGCCAGTACATGTACAACATGCTGTATTACAATCCTGCTTACGCCGGCGTAGACGGGGTTACCACGGTAACTGCCTTTCACCGCACGCAATGGGCCGGCTGGATGCCAACGGTTGCCGC
>CAZIWJ010000245.1:0-2409 GCA_964542855.1 uncultured Roseivirgaceae bacterium | reverse complement strand
TAAGCCTGAGTACGCCTATACTCCGCCTGCGAAGCGGCCTGGGCATTCACATCGTTAACGATAACATTGGCCCGCAAACCAATACGGAAGCGCAGGCATCATTTGCTTACCAGTTAGGAATAGGCAATGCTAAACTAAGCCTGGGCGCCCGGCTGGGAATGTACGCGCAAACGCTCGACTTCGATCGGTACCGCTGGGTAGACGAGAACGATCCGCTTCGCCAGCAGGGGCGCGAAACCCAGGTGAGGCCTGATTTAGGACTGGGGGTTTTTGTACGGCACGAAAATTTTTACGGAGGAGTTAGCTTTAATCATTTACTGGAAGGGCAGTTCGATTTTGGCCTGGATACGCTGCGAAATCCGCTCGAGCGGCACGTAACCATGATCGGGGCCTACGAATACGAAATGAACTTTAAACTGAAGATAATTCCTTCTTTTTTAGTAAAAACCGATAATTTTAACACGTACTCGTTTGATTTTGGCATCATTGCCCGGTACGACGAAACCCTCTGGGGGGGCTTGTCATTCCGACAATCAGAAGCAGCCATTGCCATGTTTGGTTACAGTTTCTTCAAAGACAAGTCGCTAAGTGTGGGTTATTCCTTCGATTACGTGATACAGGGGCAGGAGGCCAAACAACCGACCTCGCACGAGATTTTTCTCAGCTACCGGTTGCCTTTAATTTCTGCCAATGAGAAGAAGATTATCCGAACGCCGAGATTCCGGAAATAAACAGGTTGAAGCCGGCGATTTTTTTTCGCCGATTTCAAATAAAACATTACAAATTTACAATTTTTGGGCGTTAAGCCAGTTTACGAAGTAAAAGGTGTGCGATATTTGCATGCATACCATCAGGTGTATTGAAATAATAAATGTTGTTTGTGTTATGTACCAGAAGTCTATTGTACGAAATCTGTTCGCAGGTTTAATTGCTATCAGTTTCCTTGGTTTGCAGGGCTGTGGCCTCTTCGGGGGGGCAACCGACGACCAGGGTCAGTTGATTGGAGTGCAAGGGAGAACTTACGAGGGAATGAGTGTTCCTTATGGGATGGTAACGGTACCCGCCGGAACTTTCCACATGGGGATGACCGATGAAGATCCGGCTCATTCGCAAATCAGCTTTAACAAGCAGGTTACCATAGGTTCTTTCTACATGGACGATACCGAAATTACCAATAACGAGTATCGTCAGTTTATTAACGATCTTCAGGAAGGTGCCGGAGAGTATGATTTTTTAGCCGGAAAAGGGCCAAATTTCATCAAGGACGAGCTCTATCCTGATACCACCGTGTGGAGCAAGGATTACACGCACCACATGGGCGATCCGTTAGTTCAGTATTACTATTCCCACCCTGCATTCGATGATTACCCGGTGGTAGGAATAGATTGGGAAGCAGCCCAGACTTTCTGCGACTGGCGAACCGCTTACCTCAATAACTGGAGGGAAAGCAACGGTTTGGTAGTGATGCCAAACTTTCGTTTGCCGTCAGAAGCAGAATGGGAATACGCTTCAAGAGGTGGCCGCGATATGGCCACATACCCGTGGGGTAACCCCTACATCCGTAACTCTAAAGGATGTATGCTGGCCAACTTCAAGCCCGGCAGAGGAAACTACTACGACGACGGTTTTGCTTACACTTCCCCGGTAGCGGCATACTTTGCCAACGACTTTGGCCTGTACGACATGTCGGGAAATGTATCGGAATGGTGTGAAGATGCTTTCAATCCTTCGTCCATGCCCATTGTTTGGGATTTAAACCCCACGTACAACGATCCGGAAGAGCCCCGGAAAGTAATTCGTGGTGGATCCTGGAAAGATATTTCTTATTACCTCCGTACTGGAGTTAAAAATTACGAATACAAGGACACAACTCGTGCCTACGTTGGGTTCCGTTGCGCCATGACCTACATCGGTCGTTCAACCGGCGGCGAATTCAACTAAAAATAACTATCTAAATAAATCAATCACTAAAATTTTAAACGCTTAAAGAAATGAGTAGCAAGAAGAAGAAGCAAGGTGGATTCAGCGAAATATTGTACGGCACTATCATGCCCAAGATCTATGGTATCGGTGCAGCCGTTGTAATTGTTGGAGCAATGTTTAAGATTCTTCACCTGCCCGGTGCGGGGGTGATGCTTGGTGTAGGACTAACTACAGAAGCAGTTATATTCCTTTTCAGTGCTTTTGAGCCAAAGAAGCACGAGGTAGACTGGTCGTTGGTTTACCCGGAACTGGCCGGTGATGGCAATGCACAGCCGCGTCAGATTAGTAACCGGAATACAAACGGTAATGGCGACTCAGTAAGCCATAAACTAGATTCCATGCTGGAAAAGTCTAAAGTTGGGCCTGAACTGATCGATAGCCTCGGCAAGGGCATGCGCAACCTGTCTGATTCCGTTTCTAAAATGT
>CAZIWJ010000244.1:2622-5224 GCA_964542855.1 uncultured Roseivirgaceae bacterium | reverse complement strand
GTAATTAATAACGTTTTCAAACATAGCGATGGGTGCGGGGTCGAGGGCTGATTCCACCCTTCCCATTTTACCAACTACTACTTCCACTTCCGGGATGGCGTTCACCCGCCGGTCGAGTTGGCTAACGATTTCGCGGTTGTAAGCCATACCGGAATGGGGCATAGCAGTGGGCATGAGCAGGAAGCTGCCTTCGTTGAGGGTGGGCATAAATTCTTCTCCCAAACCTGGAACGGCATCCGATAACCCTTGCCAGGCAGCAGTATTCCTCACATTTATACCCATGGTTTTCAGCCCGGTGGCCAGAAAACCGAACACTGTATTGAAACCCAGCCAGATGGTGAAGCCACTAATGAGTAGTGCTCCGGGTAATACCATAAAGGTTTTTTTGTGGTGCAGGAACCAGTGCAGGAGGGGCTCATAGTAATACTGCAGCAGTATAAAAAGCCCCAGAATACCCCCGACCACCCCCAGTACGAAGAGGAAGTTAAGCGGCAGGGCAACTGCTGCTCCCAGTGGCAGCCAGTACCAGGCCAGTACGCCGGTTATGGCTACGGCAGCTATTACAAGGTCGAGCCGGGCCAGCAGAGATTTTACTTGTTCAGGAAGGTTAGCCTGCGCCAGGTATTTCTTCAGAACAGTTACCACCCCAAACAGCAGTAACATGATCCCCGCCCAGGTGAAACCGGCTACCAGCAGCCCTGTTCCCAGCAAGATGTAAATGAAATTGGCGTACTTGCGCTTTGCCGGACTTTTTATTTTCCTGCCCAGCAGTGCGTAGGCCAGTGAAGGGATAATAAAAAGTGTAACCAGCAGGCTGGCGAACAGCGCAAAGGTTTTGGTAAAAGCAAGCGGTTCGAACAACTTGCCTTCAGCCTGCTGCAAGGCAAACACCGGGATAAAGCTGACGATAGTAGTAGATACAGCCGTAATAATAGCTGAAGAAACTTCTGCCGCCCCCTGGTATACTGTTTCCATTCTCGACTGGCCCTCCGGGGCTTCTTCCAGGTGTTTTAGAATGTTTTCGGTGAGGATTACCCCCAGGTCGACCATGGTACCGATAGCAATGGCAATACCCGACAGGGCTACGATATTGGCTTCAACGTGAAAGTAGCGCATGGCGATAAAAACCCCCAGGATAGCTATTGGCAGCAGGCTGGAAATGAGCAGTGAAGCCCTCAGGTTCTGTACCAACACAATAACCACCAGGATAGTAACCAGCACTTCGAGCGAAAGGGCTTCTTGCAGGGTTCCCAGCGTTTCGTTTATTAATCCCGAACGATCGTAAAAGGGTACGATCGTTAACTGGCTTTTCACCCCGTTGCCGAGCGTTTTGGAAGGAAGGCCGGAAGAGATTTCATTGATTTTTTGTTTTACCTGCTGAATAACCTGCATGGGGTTGGCCCCATACCGGGCCACAACTACGCCTCCGGCCACTTCAGCCCCTCCCTTGTCGAGCGCCCCTCTGCGAGTAGCTGGCCCCAGGCCCACCCGGGCCAGGTCCTTTACCCGAATAGGTACGTTATCCTGCACTGTAACCACAGCCTGTTCCAGGTCGGCAGTTCCTTTCAGGTAGCCAAGACCGCGCACCAGGTATTCCGCCTGGTTCACTTCAATGGTTTTAGCCCCTACATCCTGGTTCGATTGCCTTACGGCCTGTACCACCCGGGTAAGCGGAATGTTATAAGTTTGCAGGGCTTTAGGGTCTACATCAACCTGGTATTCCTGCACGAACCCGCCAACCGAGGCAACTTCGGCCACTCCTTCCACTGCACTAAGCCCGTACTTTACGTAATAATCCTGCACTGAACGAATTTCGTGCAGGTCCCACCCGCCGGTAGGGTTCCCTTCCGGGTCGCGCCCTTCCAGTGTGTACCAGAACACTTGCCCCAGGGCGGTAGCATCGGGGCCCAGGGAGGGACGTACTTCGTTGGGAAGCAAACCGGGAGGTAGGGCATTCAGTTTTTCCAGGATGCGCGAGCGCGACCAGTAGAACTCTACATTTTCGTTAAAAATAAGGTAGATGGAAGAGAAGCCAAACACGGAAGTACTGCGTACCGATTTAACCCCCGGTATGCCTAGCAGGTAAGTGGTAAGCGGATAGGAAACCTGGTCTTCAATATCCTGCGGTGATCGGCCGGGCCAGGGTGTATACACAATTTGCTGGTTTTCCCCGATGTTGGGAATAGCATCTACCGGAACCGGGTCGGTGGGCAAACCGGGAATTTGCCAGTTGAAGGGGGCGGTAACCAGCCCCCAGCCGATTAGAAGCACCAGCAAAAGCATGGTAACTAACCGATTTTCCAGGAAGAACCGGATAAGTGGGTTGATCATAATGAAAGAATAGTGATTTCAGGATTATAGTCTGATTAATTGTTCATCTTCCTCCACTTCGTAAATGCCCGGCACTTCAGCATTCTTCTTCGTGAGCCTGCAAGGCAACCCGTTCGTTTTTTAAAAATACAGGCAGGGTTACCGGGCTTGAAACATGAAACTTTTGTCGGCTATCCTGTTAGCTTGTAGACAGACGGTGCAAATCGTTTCACCTTCGCAATGAAGAAGGAAATGGAGAAAATAGAGGATAAAGGATTCTTGCCTGTCACAG
>CAZIWJ010000244.1:0-2522 GCA_964542855.1 uncultured Roseivirgaceae bacterium | reverse complement strand
CTGTCGGCTGGCCTTACTGATCCTAAATTAAAAAAGACTGGTATAACGCCTGTAAGTCGGGAACAGGGTAAGGTGGGGAGTAATCGTTAAAAAGTAATTTCAGTACCGGTTGATCTGCTGAGGGTATTGTAAGCGCGTAAAGGATAACGGCAGTAAATACCGGTTGAAAAGGAATTAACAGCGAGGGAGTTGTCTGTTCTTCGTCTGTTTGAATGATCTGGTGTTCGTTGTTGCAGCAGTCGTCCTTATCATCGTGATGATCCTGCTCAGTGGGCATATTATCACAAGCTTCAGCGGCTTTTTCCATGCCGCACTGCAAATCAGTAATACCCCAGCTCAGGCTGCTTTCCACTAACCTTCCCATGCAAAAGTGGGCATTGGTAGCTAATCCCAGATTTGGTATCAGGACGAGTATAACCAGAAATGTGGAAAGCAGTTTTTTCATTAACGGAAGATACGCAGAAGTTTTTTAATAGTTTACCATACGTAAGGATTAAACAATTCTTTTACAGCAATCATAACCCCTTTAAATATAATTTCATTTTGCTCAGTATGAAATGATTGGTAAGCATTATTAACAGAATCGGAGTACACCTCTTATCGATTCCCTGTTGATATCTGCAATCCAGTATTGCCGAATGCCTGCTGCTGTACATATCGGGGGTTTCACCTTACGATCGTGACGGATTGAAGGGTCTACCTCGATAACCAGCAAAGCATCACTGGCTTTTAGCTTATCTTTATATAAGCCTAACCGGTAGTCTAAAACTATTAAATCAGGTTGCAAGAAAGTGTTTCCTGAAATAAATAATAGATTCTGTGACTCTACGTAGAACCGATCTTTAACCAGTTGATTGTAATGTTACCGGAATAGTTTTAACACTGTTATGGCGTGAGGTGTGTTAATCGGGGACATATTATAAATCTCTCCGTCAACGAGTTCAATGCGGGTATTCTCATCGAAGAGGCCCACCTGAACCACAACCCGGAAATTGTTAACCGAAAACCTGTGTTTAACTACTTCACTAACCGTACTCGAATATACGGTTAAAGGGTTAGTTAATTAGTAACGCATTCGTTTAAACGCCTCAAGTGCAGCGTATTCGGCAAGCCCCAGGTCGTGGTACTGCTGTGCGGTATGCCGGTTGCGTTCTTCGGCACGTACCCAGAATTCGCGCGAATCATTGCCCTGGAACATCACCCGGTCTTTCTGCGACTGATGAAATAAAACAGCATTTCGTTTTTTACTGACCTGGTCCGGGCTCATGGGTACGGCCATGTTTACTTCGTGAATTTTCCATTCATCCCAGGCCCCACTGTATAACCACACCCAGCAGTCGTTCATGAACTCTTCGTCTTTCAGGTTATCTAGCGCCATGCGCAGGGCATCCATGCAGGTTTTGTGCGTGCCGTGTGGATCAGACAGGTCGCCGGCGGCATAAATCTGGTGGGGCTTTACGGTGCTGATCATGTTTTCAACCAGGCGGATGTCGGCCTCTGCCAGTTTATTCTTAATCGCCGAGCCGGTTTCGTAAAAAGGCATTTTCAGAAAATGAACATGTTCTTCAGGAATATTCAGGAAACGCATAGCCGCGAGCGACTCTTTCTCCCTTATTAATCTTTTAAGTTCCAGCAAAGTGTGGGTATGCTTTTTACCCTTTCCGTTAGCTTTAAAAAAATCTTCTTCCTGTGTTTTTTCCGGCCCCTGCAGTAACGCCAGTAAATCGCCGCTTACTTCCACGTATTTCAGGGCTTCTTCACTCGACACCCCGATATTCCCGGAAGTCTGGTAAGCGATGTGTACTTCGTGCCCCTGTTCTATTAGGCGATCCAGGGTTCCGCCCATGGAGATCACGTCATCGTCAGGGTGCGGGCTGAATACCAGTATGCGTTTACTGGCCGGATGAGCCCGTTCGGGACGATTGGTATCGTCGACGTGCGGCTTTCCGCCGGGCCAGCCGGTTATGGTATGCTGCAGCCGGTTAAACATCCGGATGTTAAGGTCGTATGCTGTTCCTTCCTGCGCCAGCAGGTCGTCCATACCGTAATCGTTGTAATCAGTATCGGTAAGCTTAAGGAAAGGTTTCTGTACTTGTTCGCAAAGCCAGATAATAGCTTTGCTTTGCATATCCTCGTTCCACTCGCAATCGCCCACAACCCAGGGCATTTTAATGCGCGTTAGTTCAGAGGAGGCGCCCTGGTCGATAACCAGGGTGGTATTGTGGTGCTCCTGCAGGTAGGTGGCTGGCACTTGTGATACTATCTCCTCTTCCACCGTTCTCTGAATAATCGGGGCTTTTTTATTTCCCCAGGCCAGTAGCACGATACGCCGGGCTTTCTTTATAGTACCGATTCCCATGGTAATGGCTTTTCTCGGCACATATTCCATACCAAAAAAGGAAGCAGAGGCGTCGACCCGGGTCAGGTGGTCGAGCGTAATCATGCGAGTCCGGGAATTGAAGTGAGAGCCCGGTTCATTAAAACCAATATGGCCGGTACGGCCGATACCCAGCAGCTGAAAA
>CAZIWJ010000243.1:0-5230 GCA_964542855.1 uncultured Roseivirgaceae bacterium | reverse complement strand
CAAGGCTAGGATTGCCAAAGAGTTAGGTATAGGTAGAACCTCAGTCCGCCGACTTTTAGGTTAGAGTCAGATTGTCCTGTATATATAGTTACCAGTCCTTATTTTACCTTTTTAGAGGGATGGGCAAACTACCCCTCAAAGAAGCCTTTAAGCGTCATCCCGAGCTATTTCCTTCTGGAATGAAGCACTACATGCTTAATGGAAAGACCAGGGTTTCTCAGAAATTGGGAGTACAGAAGAACTCAATAATATTTTAAGAAAGGTGGGAAGCCAATACACTTCAAATTTAAAGAACAGTCTAAAAAAGTGTCGAGTATATTTGCATAGGTACTTACTTGAAGTGGAAGACCTAAATAGTTACGAAAAATTAATATCTGTGCCGAATTTTAACTTAAGATTAATATGAATTTCATATTCAAGTAATTGCTGCTCTCTACGTTTGATTAAACATTTTTACTTATTCAATCCTACGCCTAACTATGAGATTTATTTGCCACTTATTAATCACCAGTAGCCTACTGTTATGTTTCACCTTTATTGCCCAGGCACAGTTGAAAACCGGGGAGATCACGGGGATCGTAAAAGATGCTGAAATTGGTGACTACCTGCCTGGTACCACTATAGTGCTAAAGACAACAGCTATCGGTGCAGCCGCTGATGTTGACGGAAGTTACCTGATCCCCAAAGTGCCTGTTAGAGGTTCTGTTATAAATAAGCAAAACAAACTGCTACTAGCATCCAACAAAAAATCAGTAGCGATGGTCATGGAGGAGGTTATTTCTGGTAAAATAACAGATGAAGAAACCGGAGAGCCACTACCTGGAGCAACTGTTCTTGTTAAAGGTACCAATATAGGTACCGTGACTGACACAGAAGGCTCCTTCCGGTTAGAAATACCAGAAGGAGCAGAATCATTGCTGGTTTCTTTCGTGGGTTACATAGAGCAGGAGGTAGTACTTGCTGGCCAAACTGAATTCCAGATAGAGATGGTGTCCGGAGGCAGTGAACTGGATGAAGTTATTGTGATTGGTTACGGTACGCAGAAAAAAGTCAACAGTACAGGTGCAGTTAGTCAGGTGCAAGGTGAAAGTATTGAGAGTCGACCGATCACCAACGTCGGTCAGGCACTTCAGGGGTTGGTTCCTAACCTGAACATCACCTTTAATGATGGTACGCCAGGCGGTGGTGCAAATTTTAATATACGTGGTATTACTTCTATCAATGGAGGAGAGCCTCTCATATTAATTGATGGAGTACCCGGTGACCCGACGCTTATAAATCCAAGAGATATTGAATCAGTTTCTGTACTTAAAGATGCTGCTTCATCTGCTATATACGGAGCTCGTGGAGCTTATGGTGTTATTCTGATCAATACCAAGAACCCTGAAAATCAAGTACCGAAAGTCACCTATAATGGAAATATTGCCTTTAGCAAACCAACCATTCTTCCGGAGGTGGTAACCGATCCTTACGTAAGTATGAAATTGATGAACGATGCCCGTGTTGGTTGGGACGGTAATAATCCATTTAGTCAGGAAAATCTGGATTATGCCCAGCAACGTTCACAGAATCTTTCCTTGCCAGAAACCAAAATTATAGAAACCTCCGGTGGTGACCGTTACCTTTATGCAGGTAACACTGACTGGATAGATGAGATGTATGAAGATATACAACCCATGCATCAACACAATCTGGCTATCTCCGGTGGCAGTGATAATATTTCTTATTTCATTTCAGGAGGCTACCTGAATCAGCAAGGGGTATTCAAGTACGATGCGGATCAGTTTGAGCGTTACAATTTTCGTGCTAAAGTAGATGCCAAAATCACAGACTGGCTGTCGGTAAACAACAACCTGATGTATAACCGGGGTGAAACGGACTTCCCCTCTTTTTGGGGGAATTCCGTGGACATCTGGCGTTACATAGCCGTGCTGGGACGACCAGAGTATCCACTGAAAAACCCGGACGGTACCTGGTCAAGCGGTGGACGCTTTATCGGTTTTCTCAAAGAAGGAGGTCGTAGTGTAAAGGAAGAAAACTTGCTTCAGAATACCATAGGGGCTGACCTGTCCTTATTAAATGATAAGCTGCGAGTCATTGGTAAGTACACTTTCCAGACCGATGGCTACCGTCAGAATACACGTATCAAGCCTCTCTCCAATGTAAGTACCATTCCGGGTTCAACGTTCGATTGGGGGGCCAATCGTGTAGAAGAAACCAATACGGATAACTTTTACCACGTGATTAACGCTTATGCCGAGTACGAAGAAGTGGTCGATAAACACGCCTTTAAAGGTATGATCGGCTACAACCAGGAATTACGCCGGTTCAACAGGAATTACGTACAACGCGAAGATTTGGTTAGCGATGAGCTGAACGCTATCGGTTTAGCTGTGGGCGATACACAATTATCTAGCGATGCCTACGAGTGGGCTATTCGTGGAGTTTTCTTTCGTTTCAACTACAGCTTTGACGACAAGTATCTGCTCGAGATCAATGGTCGTTTTGATGGTACTTCCCGCTTCCCACAAGAGGAACGCTTTGGTTTTTTCCCCTCTGCTTCTGCCGGCTGGCGCATTTCGGAGGAGGCCTTTTTTGAACCTTTGAAAAAGGGGGTTTCGGAATGGAAAATCCGTGCTTCGTATGGCTCATTGGGGAATCAGAATCTGGTGGGTAATTATTATCCCTACATCCCTACAATGGCCACTTTTACCTCACCCGTTATCATTAATGATGCAAAACCTCTGGCCATTAGTGCTCCAGGGTTGATTTCTCCTTCTCTGACTTGGGAAACTGCCACCACTTATGACATTGGCACAGACATCGGTTTTCTACAAAATCAACTTAACCTAACGGTTGACTACTACATCCGTGAAACCAGTAATATGCTTACCAAGAGCATGACCTTGCCAGCTGTATTGGGTACAGGGGAACCGCTGGAAAACGCGGCTGATCTGCGAACGAAAGGTTGGGAGCTATCACTGAACTACGATGATGAGCTACAGGTCATGGGCAAAGAGATGTCCTTCAATGTGGGGGTAGTATTTTCTGATTACACCGCTGAAATAACCCGTTTTGATAATCCAAACAATTTCTTGGGAGATTTTTATGAAGGACAGCGTTTTGGTGAAATATGGGGGTTCAATACGCTGGGCTTCTTCCAAAGTGAAAGCGAAATTGAAAGTCATGCTGATCAGTCAGTACTTATGCGTCAGCCTGATAAAATCGCCCCTGGTGACCTAAAGTTCGAAGATCGTAACGGAGACGGTGTAATTGACTATGGTGAAAATACGCTCGAAAATCCGGGTGACCGTTTTGTGATCGGCAACTCCGAACCACGCTACAGCTATGGTGTTACCGCTAATGTTAACTGGAACAACTTCAGCTTTTCTGCTTTTTTCCAGGGCATCGGGCAGCGTGACTTTTACCCACGCCGCGAGACTTCCTATTTTTGGAGCGTGTACAACCGTTGGTATAACACACCCTTCGAGAATATTGTAGATAACTACTGGACTCCAGAGAATCCGGATGCCTATTTCCCCCGCCTAAAAGCTTACATCGCCCTTTCTAATGACCGTGAACTGGATGCCGAACAGACACGCTATCTACAGGATGCATCTTACATGCGTTTGAAAAACCTCACCATTGGTTACACTATTCCTAGAGAAGTAACCAGAAAGATTGGCTTTGAAAATGTCCGCTTTTATTTCAGCGGGGAAAACCTCTGGGAGACTACTGATTTAAAGGTGCCCGTAGATCCGGAAGCACTTACACGCAGCCATGTCTGGGGGGATGGCTCTACCTATCCTTTTACTCGTTCTTATTCCTTTGGACTGGATGTCACTTTTTAACTTAAAATTTCTAGAAGCCATGAAAAAAATAGTATATACAATCATCCTTTTGCTAGTTGCTTCAGGATGTAATGATGATTTTCTAGAGCGCTACCCCTTGTCAGAGGTTTCGCCACAAACGTATTTCAAAACTGAGAATGAGCTGGAGACTTACATCAACAGCCTTTACAGCTACTTGCCTACCACCAGTATCTTTCAGGATGATACTCAGAGTGATAATCTGGCACCCAAAGCCTTCAACCAGGTAGTGGCAGGTCAGCACCAGGTAGAAACGGATGCCGGGCCTGCGGGCTGGACCTGGGGCTACCTTCGCGATGTCAACTTTTTCCTGGAAAACTATTCACGTGCACAAGTGGAACCAGCGGTGAAGAATCACTATGCTGGTATCGCCCGATTCTTCCGTGCCTGGTCTTATTTTGATAAAGTCAAACGATTTGGAGAGGTTCCTTGGTATGGAGAAAGTATCGGCAATACCGAAACAGAATTGCTGTACAAGGCCAGAGACTCACGCGTTTTAGTCATGGATTCGGTTATGGCTGACCTGGATTTTGCTTCAGAAAATATTTATGACAATACGCCAGCCAATACCATTAACAAATGGGCAGCATTGGCGCTCAAAGCTCGGGTAGGTTTACACGAAGGCACATTTCGTAAATACCACAACCTTCAAGGTGGAGAGGTCTTTTTGCAAGCGGCAGTAGAGGCTGCAGAAGAGATTATGAACAGTGGTCTGTATGATTTGTACTCCACTGGTAACCCAAAACGCGACTACCTTGATCTGTTTGTGAAGGAAGTAGCTGATCCTAAGGAAGTAATCCTGGCGACGGTTTTCGATGCTGGATTTAATGCTTTTCATACCGCTAATGGTACTTTCCTTACAGGCACTCTTCTCGCTCCTGGTCTTACCAAATCATTGGTGAATACCTATCTTATGACAGATGGTACTCCTTTTACCAATCAGCCGGGCTACCAGACTATGGCCTTCGTAGAAGAAGTGCAAAATCGCGATCCTCGGCTAGCTCAAACCATTCGTACGCCAGGATATACCCGCATCGGTAGCAGTCTTACTTTAGCTCCTAATTTCGACAATGCACGTACCGGGTATCAGAATATCAAGTTTGTGATGAGCGAAGCTTTTGACGGCTTTAATCAAAATACCAATGACCTGCCGATCTTCCGCTATGCTGAAGTGCTACTGAATTACGCAGAAGCCAAGGCTGAACTGGGCAACCTTGATCAGGTCGATCTCGATCGTTCGGTGAATTTAATCCGTACCCGGGTAGATATGCCTGCGCTTCAGCTGGGTGGAATTGCGGTTGATCCAGTTTTGCAAAACCGTTATCCGAATGTATCTGGTGCACAGCAAGCAGCTATTTTGG
>CAZIWJ010000242.1:0-5253 GCA_964542855.1 uncultured Roseivirgaceae bacterium | reverse complement strand
GGACCCCCGCAGGTTGTTAGGGAACATTTCTCCCAACATCACCCACATTACAGGGCCCCAGGAAAAATTAAAGAATACCACGTACAGGTTGGCAGCCACCAGGGCCACTTTGCCCATATTATCGCTTAGCTTGAGGGTGTTATCAGCGGTTAGCAACCCGGTTGAAAAAGCGCCGGCAACGGTAACCAGGGCGATGGTCATACCTACGGAGCCGATCATGAGAATTGGCTTGCGGCCCAGCCGGTCGATAAGCAGCAATGATACCATAACGGCACCGATGCTTAATCCGCCGGAAACCACATTAATCAGCAACGCATCACTTTCACCGAAGCCAACGGCCTGCCACAATACTGCTCCGTAGTAGAACACCACGTTTATACCAACCAGTTGCTGGAGTACGGCCAGCCCGATGCCTACCCAAACAATCGGGCGAATGCGACTACGGGCCTTATCGTAAATATCTCTCAGTTTAGGCCGCTCGTAATTGCCGTCGAGCGAAGCATCAATTTCCTCTACCTTCCTGGATCCGGTTTCAGGCCCGTAGATGGCCGACATCACCTTGCGGGCGGCCTCTTTTTTACGCGCTGAAACCAGGTAACGGGGCGATTCAGGAATGAAAAACAGGGAAAGCAGAAATACCGAAGCCGGGATCAGTTCTATCCAGAACATCCACCGCCAGGTATCATAACCCCACCAGAACGGGTTGAGGGCACTTCCCGACAGGTCGGCCAGGAAGTAATTACTCAGGAAAGAAAAGAAGAGGCCGAAAATAATGGCGATCTGCTGTACCGTTGCCAGTGCACCGCGGAACTTGGCCGGGGCAATTTCACTAATGTAAGCCGGGGCCATTACCGAAGCTGCTCCAACGGCCAGCCCTCCGAGAATTCGGTATACAATAAATTCGGGCGAAGAAGTAGAAATTCCCGATCCCCAGGCCGAGACGATAAACATCATGGCAGCTACCCTCAGCATGGATCGTCGACCGTAAGCATCGGCCAGCTGGCCGGCAAAGAATGCCCCTACGGCACAGCCCAGCAGCATACTGGCCACGTTAAATCCACTACCGATTTCTTCAGCATTAAAGGCCGCTTCAAGTCCTTTAACAGTTCCGTTAATTACCCCACTGTCGAAACCAAACAGAAAGCCACCGAGGGTGGCAACCAGGGTAATAAGAATAATGTAGACAGTGTTGAAAGATACTTCCGTTGCAGTAGTTTTTGTTGTTTCCAAAATTCCGGGTGTATTGTGCGGTGTTAAATTAATTTTAGAATAATTAATAAGGGTCAAAAACTATTACCCCTGTACGTTGCAAAATATTGCATAATTCCACTAAGCTAATATAAGTACTTTTATATGATATACATTGGCTTCAGGAATACTTGCAGGAAATAAGAGCTTATTAAAACTTTATCCATTGGGCTGTAAATCCCTTTTTAATCGCTGTAACTTACCAGTTTTACCTGCCGTTAGGTTAGCCATGACCTGAAAAATTGTCTCATTCAGCTATTAAATATTGAATTTTCGCCAACAAAAACAAAATTTAAATAAGTGCTGAGCCGAAATACGCAATTCAAATTCAGGTCATCAATGATATAATTCTACCTGCATGAGTATCTACAAATACCGACAATACCACCAACCGAATATCCTTCAAAAGTTATTTAAACTCACTCCAAAAGAAAACGCCCTGGTAGCGGTGAACAATTTGCTGGAGCAATACCAGGATAATATTACGCAGCTTTCGCTCGATGAAGTGATGGCCGTGGCCGATGATTACAAGGTTAACCTGAGGAACAAATTTACCGGCGAACGAAAGGAGTTGTTCCGTTTTTACCTCGAACATTGCCTGCAGGATGAAGCCCTGTCAGAGCAGGAAATGGCCGAGTTGGCTCATTTACGAAAGTTGCTTTTTCTTTCACAACGGGAAGTGAATACCCTGGTGGAAGAAGCGGGAAGACCCATTTATAATCGCCGGGTAAAAGATAACATTGCCGATGGCAGGTTGTCAGATAAAGAAGAACAAAACCTGGATCGGTTAAAAAAATCCCTGTTGCTTCCCGATCGGGTAGCTGAGAACATTTATGCGAAACACGCCCGGGAATATTTGCAGGCCTACATGGATGAGGCTACGGCCGATAACCTGCTCAGCGAAGCAGAAGACGAGGAGATGGAGGCTATTGCCGAGAGCCTGGGCATTGAAATTCAGCTAAACGAAAAAAGCAGGTCGGCGCTTAACAAGATGCGCCTGTTCTGGCAAATAGAAAACGGGGAGTTACCTACCCTGGAACCAGATATTAATTTATACAAAACGGAAAAGCTCTATTTTAAAACGGTAGTAAACTGGTACGAACACCGCCGGGTAACCCGTAGTTACAATTACGGCGGGTTGTCGGCCCGCATAAAAATTGCCAAAGGACTATACTACCGTACGGGCAACATTGGGGTGCAGAAAGTATCTGATGATGTACTAAAGTATATCGATACCGGCCGGCTGTACCTTACGAACAAGCGCATAATCTTCATGGGCAGCCGGGGCAACAAGCGAATCCGCCTGAACCGGATTTTGGAAGTAAATCCATTTCAGAATGGGGTAGACGTGCAGAAAGACGCCGGTAAGAGTCCTTTCCTGGAGTTTGAGGAGCGTGTAGATGTGTTTGCCATGGTTTTAATTAGGGCGATGGATGAATATTAGTGCGCTTCTTTTCAGACAGTATTCTCATTCTCTTTGCAAAACTGCTTGGGTGTAACTCCGTAGCGCTGTTTAAACTGCTGAATGAAATAAGAGGTATTGTTATAGCCCACCTCGTAACATACATCGGTTACCGACTTACCATCTTTACGCAAAAGCCTCCTGGCCCTTTCTATTCGCTCTTTATTAATAAATTCGGTGGGGGTTTGGCCGTACTGCTGCTTGAACAGCCGGAAAAAGGTCGACTGGCTCATGTGCGCCTGGTTTGCCAACTCGTTAATCTGGATGTCCTGTTCCAGGTTTCCCCGGATGTAAGTGGCAGTGTTTTGCAGGCGGCTGAATACCTGCTGGTCTTTAGGGTCGGTGAGCATATTCCTTCGGCTTCGGGCCTGTATGAGCAACACAATGAGCTGACGCAAACCCAGGTTGAGCAGTTTGCTGTTATCATCTTCCTTTTTTTCATCGGAAGTAAAATGGATCAACTGGTTAACCACTTCTTCTCCTGCATCCGGATTCGACTGGAATAAAAGAGAAAGAATATCGATTAGCGTTTCGTGCTGGTTGTTGAAATAAAAGCCTTCCATCTGGTTGGTTGCTTCTTTCACCCCGCAGTAAATCATACCTTTTATTTCGCCTTCAATGTAAACCGGCCGGTAAGCAGTGGTGTACCAGTTATCGACTACAAAAGCCTTTCCAACGTATTGATCTCCGTTTTCTATGGCCTGAATCACAGGGGAGGTATCGGGAATGTAGGTGTTTACGGCCCGCGTACCGTCTTTCTGGCGAACGTTGGTTGCGATTCGTAAATAGCCCTGAGGAATTTTCTGAAATAAAGTAGCAGTGCTGCCAGTGGCATACTGGATGTCATCAACCAGTTTTTTATTGTAGTGCAGCTTCAGATTACCCAGGCACCACACCGGAATATCTACTTTAACCTGAACGTTGGTAAGCTGGTTAATAGCCATAACGGTAATCTGCTGGTTGTCATACTCTTTTATCTGTTCGGGTATTACCTTTTCGGCATAATCCAGGGCGTGCAGCACTTTTTTTGCATTGCTGGCAGACTGCTCTTCTAGCAAGCTATATAACTTATTAATGTATTCTCGGATGGAAGAAGACTGATCGGGAGACATGAAAAAGTACAGTTAGTCTTAAAAAGTAAGAAAATAGTAAACATATTACTCATGTTCAACTGAACTAACTAAATATAAAAAATAACGGAGTCAGGCCTGGTAACTCCGTTATTCAAATTTTCGCTGGTGGATATAGTTTAGCTAAGCGAAAATGGCAAAAGTTTTAATAATTACCTGGGCTACTCCCCAGATGAGGGGAATACTAACGAACGCCCAGGCGAGGGCAATGGCTGCTGGTGAAGTTTTTGACTGGTTTTCCATGATACTATTTTGCGGTTTTAAGTTCTACATTAGCTTTTTCCACGTTCTGGGCTTTGTAGTGGTACTTTTCAGCAACTGGTTTCACCATAACGTTACAGATGAACCCTACAATGAGTAGCCCGGCCATGATATACATGGTAAATGAATAAGCCTGTGAGGCAGGAAGGCCCACAGTTTCAATCTGGTACGCCCGCAGGTAATTGATCAGCGTTGGGCCAAATACGGCGGCCAGCGACCAGGCCAGCAGCAAACGGCCGTGAATGGCACCAACCTGCATGGTTCCGAACAAATCGCGTAAGTATGCGGGAACCGTGGCAAAGCCTCCACCATACATACTAATGATAACACAGAAAGCCAGGATGAAACCTACTGTACTGCCCATATTACCAAGAGTAGGAGCGGCAAAATATAGCACTGCTCCCAGGATGAAGAAGATGCTGTAGGTATTTTTTCTCCCAATTTTATCGGAAATGGAAGACCAGAAAAAGCGGCCAACCATATTAAACAGGCTCAGCAGCCCTACGAACCCGGCGGCAGCAGCGGCGGTAATAGCAGCGCCCTGGCCAACGGTATCGACCGAAAACATCTCCTGGATCATCACCGAGGCCTGCCCCAGTACGCCAATACCGGCGGTTACATTTAACATGAGTACGGCAAACACCAGCCAGAACTGCGGGGTTTTAATGGCCGTATCGGCATCTACATTAGCATCGGTAATCATTTTGTTGCTCTTGGCCGGCGGAACATATCCTTCCGGTTTCCAGCCCGGGGCCGGAATACGAACGGTGAATACCCCAAACATCATGAATAGGAAATAAAGGGCTCCCATAACCAGGAAGGTTTGCGCTACACCCACGCTTTCGGGTCCGGAAAAGAAATCCATCAGGGCTACTGATAAAGGCGAAGCAATCATGGCGCCACCACCAAAGCCCATAATCGCCATACCGGTTGCCAGGCCGGGGCGATCGGGAAACCACTTAATTAGCGTAGACACTGGTGAGATGTAACCCAAGCCAAGGCCAATTCCGCCCAGCACGCCGTGCCCGAGGTATACCAGCATAATACTGTGAGTGGCCACGCCAATGGCTGAAATAACAAAACCACCGGAAAAGCAAACCGCAGAAGCAAACATAGCCATGCGAGGACCTACCCGTTCTAACCATTTTCCGA
>CAZIWJ010000241.1:0-5338 GCA_964542855.1 uncultured Roseivirgaceae bacterium | reverse complement strand
CGACCACCGAGATCTACACTCTTTCCCTACACGACGCTCTTCCGATCTCTTCCCCGGAGGAAGGTTCAAAGCAAACTCACCTTGCTTGTTGGCAACGGTACTGGCCAGGTTGTTGCGGATGTGTGCCAGGGGAATAGCTTCCCCGGTTTCCGATAGTATCTTTCCTTTTAGAGAATAGGAGTCCTGCGCCTGCGCCGGAAGTATAACCAGCGCAAGCCATATGAATACAAGAAATCGCATATAAAGGGTTGTAGTTAAAGGTTACTAATTTTCATTCAGTGAATGAACCAGTTCTTTCCATTCGTTCAATTCGGGCTCACCGGGCTTACGCAGGCCAAAAAACTGCACTACCAGGTTTTTATTCGCATCATAACACTCGATAGAGTGCACATCACCGTCGCGAGTTGGCTTAATGACCTGCCAGGCGTACTTTACCAAATCTAACCGCAAATGCATATTGAATTTGGGGTCTAGTACGTTCAGCCACTGCTGTTCACCGTGGTGACCTTTTTCCAGCATGCGGATAGTGCGTACCTTGTCCTGGTGAATTTGCAGGTTGCCTTTATTGCCGGCAAAAACCATGATTGGCAGCTTAGTTTTAGACGCGGTTTCCAGCATTTCCTGCAGGGCGGAAACCCGAACCGGAAAAGCATACTTGCCTTTAGCCAGTTCCAGGGCCTGGTACCGGTGCGCATTAAACTTTTTCAGCATGGGGAAGAAGTCGTGCGTATCTTTTAACTCGTCCCAGTGTTTAATCAGGGTTTCCGAATCAATGTTGGTATTATACACCGGGTTTTCTTCCGGCAGAACAGCCTGCTCACGGCCCTGGTCTTCTGCCGTAAAATCTTTCACCAGTTGCTCGTAAGCCTCGTAGTTACTGTGTTTGCGGAGGTATATCTTGGTAATGGCATTTCCCTGTTTGTCGAATACCTGGATACTGGTTAACTGGCGCTCGCCTTTCTGCTGCTTTACTGCAAAAGCTACGTGCCAGGCGTTCAGGAATACACGGGTTTCAATTGGGCCGATGACCAGCCCCATGTGGTGGTCGCCTTTACCAAACACGCGCACATCCTCAAAAGCACCGTCGTGTTCCAGGATACAGGCATCGTTCCGGGTTAACGACATCACTTCTCCCAGCTCGGGCAAACGTTTCAGCAGGCCTTTCCAGTCGCTGGTTAACCGGATTACTTCTTCTTTGGGGCAACTGGCCAGTAACTGGGCCTCACTGCTTTGCATCAGGGCTGCTGCTTCCCGGGTTCGGATACCGGGATGTTCTGCCTGAATTTGTTTCCAGGCTTCGGATAATTCAGTTGCACTAAGCGGATTGTTGGTAGTTATCGATGACATAGTATTTAAACATTAGGTGGTGTAGAATAAACAGATTTAGCGTTTTGAATAGAGTTGGCAGGGGCAGGGTTTTCGGTCATGAAACCCTGGTTCCTGTTTGGTGTTACCGGCACGATAAAGGGCCGCTCCTCTTCGTATCGTATTTTTACCGGGTAGTTATAAGTTTCCCGGATTACTTCTTCACTGAGTACTTCATCCAGGGGGCCGTAGGCAACAGTTTTCCCCTGTTTCAGGAACAGGATATCATCGGCGTACTGCAGGGCCAGGTTCAGGTCGTGCAACACGGCCATTACTCCCATTTGGCGGCCAAGGAGTTGCCGCGATAGTTGCAGTAAACTATGCTGCTGCGCCAGGTCGAGGCTGGCGGTTGGTTCATCTAGCAACAGGTAGCGCTCGTGGCTGGCTTCGTCGCTGATCTGGGCAATAACCCGGGCCATTTGCACGCGCTGCTGTTCACCACCAGACAAGGTGCTGTATACCCTTTCCAGGAAAGGGTGCAGGCCGGTAAGGTTTACGGCCTGTTCAATAGCCTTTTCATTTTCCCGGTTGGTGGTTTGGTGGGCGTACCGCCCAATTTCCAGCACCTGGTTAACGGTAAACGGAAAGTTAACCCGGGTGTGCTGTGGCAATACTGCCCGGTGGCGCGACAGTTCACGAGTGTGGTAAGCTTTCAGCGCTTTGTTATTCAGCCATACATTGCCCGAATCGTAGGCAAGCTCACCCGACATCATTTTTAGCAAGGTACTTTTACCGGCCCCGTTGGGTCCGACCAGGGCCAGCATTCGGCCGGCTTTCAGTTTCAGGGATGCTGCATTTACCAGCACCTTCTTTCCGGCCTTTTTAGTGATGTTATCGACAGAATACATATCAGATCATTCTTTTCTTTTTGGTAACCAGCAGCAAGTACAGGAAAAAGGGGGTACCCACCAGGGCAGTAACCACACCAATTGGTAATTCAGCCGGCAACATCACCGTGCGGGCAAACATGTCGGCCAGCACCAGCAGGCATCCTCCGCCAATGGCCGAAGCCGGGAGTAACAACCGGTGATCGGAAGAAAACCCGATACGGATAATGTGTGGAACAACCAGCCCCACGAAACCTATAATCCCGGTGAAAGCTACCGCAGTACCTACCGCAAGGGCACTGCACAGTACCACTACCGTTTTAATTTTTTCTACAGCCACCCCGGCGTGATATGCTTCTGCTTCGCCCAGGGCAATGGCATTTAGGGCAGGGCCCAGTCCGAGTAGGCCAGCGCACGATAGCAGAATGGGCAGGGCCAGGGTTTGTAAAGTACCCCAGGTGGCTACGCTTAAGTCGCCGAGTGTCCAGAACGTATAGGAACGAAGCTGTACGTCGTCGGCAAAGAAAATAGACAGGCCAATTACCGCACCGGCCATGGAAGTAATGGCAACCCCGGCCAGGATGAGGTAAGTAATCTGGGTGCTGCCATCCATTCGGCTCAGCTTCATGGTAATAATAGTAGCCGCCAGGCTTCCCAGGAAAGCACAAACCGGCATAATAATATCTTTTCCTGCTGAGGCCAGTGCCGGAACCCAGCTGCCAAGAAACATAATGGCAACTACGGCTCCCAGGGCCGCCCCGCTGGAAACTCCAATAATGCCGGGCTCTACCAGTGGGTTACGAAACAGACCCTGTAGGGCTGCCCCGCTCAACCCTAGCGCTGCACCTACCAGTACGGTTAGGAACAGGCGGGGAAGGCGAATACTGAACAATACCACCTGGTGGGTTTGGTCGACACCCGACACCAGGCCCAGTTGCCCACCGATAACCTGCATAATTTCGGCCGGACTAATGGGTACGGCGCCGGTTCCCAGTGAAATAATCATCAGGACCAGCAACAAAACAGCCATCAGCCCGATGAGAATAACTCTTTTAGATGCAGCGGTTAGGTTTACAGCAGTATTGATCATCGGGCCTGCAGTTCAGGGTGAGTGAGTTCAAGCAGTTGTTCGGCTGCTTCGGCCACGCGTGGCCCCCAGTTAGTAAGCAGCAGCCCATCCATAGCAATAATCTGTTGCTTTTTACCGGCGGTGGTCTGGGCAACCCCGGTAATATTCAGAGCCCCTTCAACACCTCCGATACTGGCCAGCCCGGAACTAAAAAACAAGATGAAATCAGGATTAGCCTGGATGAGTGATTCGGTGTTCAGGGGCTTAAATCCCTCAATTTGGGGCACAGCATTACGGGCACCTGCTACATCGAGCAACGTAAATGCTGAACCGGTTCCCCCGACCTGCAGGTTTCCCTGACCGCGGGCATACACGCACAGTACAGAGGGAGTTGATGAAGCCTGGTTTACACGTGCCTTAACGTTGGCCAGTTTATTTTCTATTTTGGTGATGAGTTCTTCACCGGCACCTTCCCGGTTAATAGCAGAAGCAATTGCCCGAATGCGTTCACGCGTGCTTTCCAGGCTGTATTCCTGCTCCACAATAAGGGTTTGAATTCCGGTAGCTTCCAGCTGGCTAATCAGGGCCTCTTTCACGTATCCGTTTTCCATGATTACCAGGTTGGGCCTGCGAGCAATGATTCCCTCGGCATTAATGCCTGAACGGTAGCCTATGGAAGGCAGCGATTGTAGCTTTTCGGGATATTTACTGGTGAGGTCAGTAGCTACAATGTTGTCGCAGGCTCCGAGGGCACATACAATTTCAGAAGAAGAACTTCCCGCCGTAACAATGCGCTGCTGGGCTTTCAGGTGAAATGGTAAGAGGAAGAGTACGAGTAATAGCAAAAGACGAACAGGCATGTGTTTATTATTTAAATTCTTTCTAAACAATAACAAATATATAAGCAGGGATGATTGGTGGCAATCGCCAGAACTAGGTAATTTAGGTATCCCTAGAATTAGTGATTTATCTAAAAAATAGTGATTATATCATTTACCTCACCCGATTAATTTATGGGTTAACCCTGAGGTAGCACGAGGCAATTGACGATGTTCTTCACTGCTGCAAGCAGCCTCAATTCCTGGAAACAGTAATTTTTAAGCCAGAGCACTATTTACTGATAACTACTTTTGGCTTTGGTGTAGATTTTCTTGTTCCGGGGGTCATTACTTTTCCAGTTTCTGGGCGTTTCTTGTTTTTTCGCCCCCACCAAATCAAGAAACCGCTCACCGGGAGCACCGCAAAAAAGAGGGCACATACAAAAGCGATAATTTTGGTAGGCAACCCGTATATACTCCCGACGTGCATATCATAATTTGAGTTCCGCCACTTCTCTCCCGGCAGTTTGTCTTTGTGTAGGAAAGTATCAGCTAATTTTCCGGTTGAAGGGTCATAGAAATACGTATTACTGGTACTCCACCAGGAATTGGGTTCATCGTAGGCCATTCGCACAGAAACAAACCCTTTTTCTTGTGTAGAAGTAGGGATTCTCATTCTCAGTGTTCTCCAACTGCCTTGTTCACTAAGCGCATGTAGATATGCCTTATCAAGGTTATTGAGTCGTTCGGAAGACTTAATTTCAGGAGGGGTGGGGCGGATGAATAACTCGCTTCTTTCGTTTCCGAACATCCAGTATATCCCGTTGCTCCACCAATTGTAAGACCACACCAACCCTGTACTGGCAAAGAAAATAAGGAACAGGTACGTGTAAAACCCACCAACGCCATGAACGTCCCAGTTTAGCCGCCTGAAACGTGCATTCCATTTCACTTTTAGCCGTTGCTTCAACACCTTACGATTTTTTGGCCACCATAAAACTAAACCAGTAACCGCTAATGCTAACATAATTAGTACTGCGGCACCAATAATGCTGCTTCCTAACTCGTGCTCTAGCAGCAGGGTTTGGTGAAGAAACCGGCTGTAAGTAATCCAGTCGGTGGTTTTGTCTAAATGCCCTATCACCTCCCCGGTATATGGGTTTACAAAAATAAGCAAGTAGTGTTCAATGCCCGAGGGCCAAGTCCACCCCGGAGCATCTGCCTTTTTGTAAGCTTGGAAGCTAACATTTCTGCCGGGC
>CAZIWJ010000240.1:0-5350 GCA_964542855.1 uncultured Roseivirgaceae bacterium | reverse complement strand
AACTGCTCCACCACTGCCCAGCGGGGAGCGCTCGACTGGAAAGACCGGTTTAAGCAAGCAGTAGCACCGGTTTTTGATGACCTTTACGAAAGCGTAGCATCGGGTAACGAAGCCCGAATTACCATTGAGGCCAATTCTAAGCCAGATTACCGGGTAGGTTTAGAGCAAGAACTGGATGTGATTAAAGATTCTGAAATGTGGCTTACTGGTAAGCAAGTGCGTAACCTGAGGCCCGAATAGATTAAACGGATTACAAGAATGATAGAGCCAGGAGTTTTCCTGGCTTTCATTCATATTTTCCTCTGCCAGCAGCGCAGCCAAAAAACCAACCAATACCATTTATGGAAACCCTGGAAACGGCCGTTCCCCAATCGACTAAAGCCCCTCTTGTACCAGTAGAAGCTACTATTAATACCACCAGGCGGCTGAAAGGGGTGGTTCACCATACTCCTTTATTTGAGAACGCTAATTTATCAGAGCAATACGGGGCTCGAATTCTACTCAAGCGGGAAGATCTTCAGAATGTTCGCTCTTACAAAGTACGCGGCGCTTACAATAAACTCGCGTCGCTGGCCGACTCAAATAAAATTGCCGTTTGTGCCAGTGCCGGCAACCACGCGCAGGGGGTAGCTTTTGCGTGCAGGAAACTGGGTTTAAACGGAAAAATTGTAATGCCCCACCCTACCCCGAAACAAAAAGTGAAGCAAGTAGAATTTTTCGGGAAAGACAATGTGGAAATTATACTGAGCGGCGATACCTTCGACGATGCCTATACCCTTGCCCGGCAGATATGCGAGCAGGAAAACGGCGTGTTTATCCCCCCTTTTGACGACGAGAAAGTAATTGAAGGGCAAAGTACCGTAGGCTACGAAATACTGCAGGATGAGCATCGGCCAATCGATTACTTAATACTCCCTGTAGGTGGCGGAGGACTGTCGGCAGGGGTGGGAAGTTACTTCCATCAGATTAGTCCACATACTAAAATTATCGGTGTAGAGCCTGAAGGAGCTCCTGCTATGCAGCAATCCTTTAAGGCTGGCAAAAGAATTAAACTGGAACACATCGATAAGTTTGTTGACGGTGCTTCGGTGCAGCAGGTTGGAAAAATGAACTTCGACATTTGCAAGCAGGTGCTGAACCAGATTACTACCGTTCCGGAAGGGCACGTGTGCAACTGGATACTCAAGCTTTACAACGAGGAAGCCATTGTTGTGGAACCCGCTGGAGCACTGTCGATTGCAGCCCTGGATAACCTGAGGGAAGAAATAAAAGGAAAAACCGTGGTGTGCGTGGTAAGTGGGGGGAATAACGATATTACCCGGATGGAGGAAATCAAGGAACGCGCCCTTTTACATCAGGGATTGAAGCACTATTTTATTGTTCGTTTTCCCCAACGGGCGGGTGCTCTACGCGAGTTTGTGAGCGAAGTACTGGGACCAAACGACGATATTACCCATTTTGAGTACACCAAAAAAAATAACCGGGAAAGGGGGCCGGCAATGGTTGGAGTAGAACTGAGCCAGGCAGAAGACTATAAGCACTTGCTGGAAAGGATGGATCAGAGGCATATTGAATACGAGTCGCTTAACAACCGAAGCGACCTGTTCAGCTTCTTTATTTAATAGTAAAAAATACTATTATGCGTTTGAACAAATAATAAAAATAAGTAAAAACTACAAAAAAACTTAATAATTTATTGTACAGATGCAATTTTTACTTTACTTTTAATAAGTAAATAATATTTATACTATGAAACCCCAGCGTAACTTACTAAAAAGAGCCTTCACAGTTTTTTTCATTTCTTCGGTACTTTTACTATCCACACCGACTGAAGCCGCTGCCTGGTCATGGTATCCTGGGAAGTGGTTCAAACATTTTAAAGAGAAGTTTGAGAAATGGAAAGAAGATCGGCCCAAGCCCGGTAGAGGTGGTAGGGGCAATGGTGGATCACCTGCTGTACCCGTTGATGGCGGTTTAAGCATCTTACTGGTTGCTGGTGGTGCCTACGGAGCGAAGAAGCTCCACGACAAAAGAAAAAATAAGGGGGACAACGCATAATTTTTAGTCCTACCTAATTCGTGAAATCATTCAAAGGGATTTACCTCCAGGTAGTCCCTTTTTTTGTGCATAACCTCTGCCCTTTAACAAAGGCATTTGTTTTGTTGTTGGTTGAGCATGAAACGATTTGCGCAGTTAATTGAAGAACTGGATCAAACGAATAAGACCAACACCAAAGTAAATAGCCTTACTCGTTATTTCAAGGAAGCCCCGGACGATGACCGCATTTGGGCCCTGGCCCTATTCACCCACCGTCGCCCCCGGCGGCAAATCAGTTCGAGTTTTTTACGCAACTGGGCAGCCGAAATGGCTAATGTTCCCCTCTGGTTACTGGAAGAATCCTATCACGTAGTAGGCGATTTAGCCGAAGCCATCTCACTGGCGCTACCTCAACCTAGGAAAGAAAGTGATTATCAGCTAAGCGAATGGATTCACTACATCATGTCTCTTTCCGATCTGGAAGATGCCAAGAAGAAAGAAGCCATTATTACTGCCTGGCAGCAGCTCGAACAGTTCGAGTGCTTCATATTTATAAAGCTGATAACCGGAGGGTTCAGGGTGGGCGTATCGCAGCGTTTGGTTACCCGGGCCCTGGCCGAAGTCTTTTCCCTGGAACAAGCTGTTGTAGCCCATCGAATCATGGGCAGTTGGAAGCCAGGTACTACCGATTTTCATTCCCTGTTGCTGAAAGAAGACCAGTCTGACCAGTACTCCAGGCCCTATCCTTTCTATCTTGCCTACCCGGTTACTACTGAAGAAATAGAAAAAGAGCTGGGCGAACCGGATCAGTGGGTTAGTGAATGGAAGTGGGATGGCATTCGCTCCCAGTTTATTAAGCGGAATAATGAATTCTACGTTTGGTCGAGGGGGGAGGAACTGGTAACCGAAAAATTTCCTGAGTTTGATGAATTAGGCGTAGCTTTGCCTAACGGCACAGTACTGGATGGAGAAATTATACCTTACCGGGACGGTATGCCCCTGCCCTTTGCCCGTTTGCAAACCCGAATTGGTCGTAAGAACCTGACCAAAAAGATACTGGAGGATGCCCCAGTGATGCTAAAAGCCTACGACCTGGTTGAATGGAACTATATCGACTGGCGAGATCACGATTTACTTACCCGCCGGGAAAAATTGCAGGAACTGGTAAATCAGTTAGAGTCTTACCCGGTTAGGCTGTCGGAAACCGTTAATTTCTCGAGTTGGAAAGAGCTGGGAGAACTGAAGGATGATTCCAGGCACTACGGGGCAGAGGGATTTATGATAAAAAGGAAGCATTCTACTTACCAGGTAGGCCGAAAAAAGGGCGATTGGTGGAAATGGAAGGTTGATCCTATGACAATGGATGCCGTATTAATTAACGCACAGCGAGGCAGTGGACGAAGGGCCGGACTGTACACCGACTTTACTTTTGCAGTAATAAATACCAGGGAAGATGACGACGCCGAATTAATCCCCTTCGCCAAAGCGTATTCCGGCTTAACTGATAAAGAAATGAAATCTGTAGACCAGTTTGTAAAGAAAAACACCCTGGAGAAGTTTGGCCCGGTAAGGAGTGTAAAACCCAAACTGGTATTTGAGATTGGGTTTGAAGGTATACAATATTCCAGGCGTCATAAGTCGGGAGTAGCCGTACGCTTTCCGAGAATACTTCGTTGGAGACAAGATAAACCCGTGGATGAAATTAATACTCTGGACGATTTACACGAATTACTGGGACAGTTTGGTTAGTTTCTATTGGGTAGGAATAAAGTAAAAGTAGTTCCTGTGCCTTCCTGGCTTTCCAGCAGGATTGAACCTCCGAGTTTATCGACCGTCTGCTTAACAATATACATACCCAGGCCCGACCCCTCTGCTTGTTCAGTATTACGGGAAAACATATCGTAAACTTTTTGGGCAAATGCCTCATCCATACCGATACCGTTGTCCTCAATTACGATGCGAACCCCTTTTTGCACCATCTTAATGCTGATTTTAAGTAGCTTATTTTCCTTGTCAATATCTTGGTACTTCACAGCATTTGAAAGCAGGTTATTGAGTATAATCTCCAGTTTCAGGGTGTCGGTGCTAAATTTGTAAGGATGTTCGGGAAGTTGGATTTCCTTTTTAATCTCATCGTAACCCGGGCGATATTTCAGATCATCCAGGCACTTGTTAATCAGTTCCTCAAAATTTACCTCGTCAGGTTCGGCATCTTTACGGGTGGCTTTGGCATAATTGAGCATAGATTGAAGAAAATTATCGAGCTTGTTTACTCTTTCTTCAATAAAGTTAACGTACCCATCGCGTTTGGCCTGATCATCTTCAAGGCGAATAATATTAATAAGGCCCAGGATAGACGTAAGCGGGGAGCGGATATCGTGAGAGGTTTTGTAAATGAGCTGATCTAGTTCGAAATTACGGTCTTCCAGTAATTTCAATTCTTCCACCAGTTCTTTTTTGTATTGCGTTAAAAACTGGTTGTCTTTCAACAGCTTTTCTTCTTTTTTCTCAAGCTGCAAATTCTTCTTAAGCAGCACCCGGTTCAGCCGCATTTCATCTTGCAAAAGTTTCTGGATTCGCCTTTTCTGTCGCTTGACCCTGGAAACATCTTTATATATACCAACTGCACCGTAAATAGTGTTTCTATCATTCCTAAGTGGATAAAAAGTAACTTCATAATATTGTGGACTGCCTTCCAGGTTGGTTAGTGCTCTTTCATCGGTAAAAGAATATCCCTCCAGAGCTTTCTTCCACTGCTTTAGCACCACTTTCCGGTCGCCAGATGAGTTAGTCAGTTTATCGGGTAAATAATCACCGGCCTGGATTTCCTTCTCATAATAAATAAGGAAAGTATTCTGGTACGAAGGGTTCGCCAGTAAACAGTTGAAAGAAAGGTCGAAAGCCACAATCGGATCATTGTTAGATTCGATTATAGCCTTTAAAAAGTTAATGTAGTTGTTGGTGCCCGTAGTTGCCATGTTAAAACTCTTCGCTGATATCATACCAGATAACAAATTGTATAAATTTTGCGTAATTTTAATTTGTTGACAAAAAGCTGATGTTTAAACTTACTAATTATTCTAATAAAAAATTAAATTAAATATTTTAAATTTTAATTTATTAACGTATAAATCTACAAAAAATGCAAATGAAAGCAAAAAACTCATCTTAGCAGTCGTTAATAATCTTACTTTAATATTTGTATTTTATTAAGTATGAGTGTGTTAAGTACTTCGTTCAGGTAGTTTATTTATCATAACCAAGTTGATTTAGCCCGCTTCTGAAGTATAATTTTCCTGATCATTAATTGAAA
>CAZIWJ010000239.1:0-5389 GCA_964542855.1 uncultured Roseivirgaceae bacterium | reverse complement strand
CTCGGCCCACTTAATTTCGGATATATCGTAGTTTACGCCGATTAATTTTTCAGTTTCTCCCTGTTTATCAACTACCGGCCTGCCAAAAGCCCTAATATACCTGACTTCCCCGGCCTGGTTTAATATGCGAAAAGAAGTACTGAATGTGTGCTGGTAAGTAATGCATTCCTGCACTTCCTGCCTGGTCCGCTCCACATCTTCAGGGTGTAGTTTATTAAGAAAAAAACTATAGTTCATTTGCTCAGGCCTTTCGCCGTTATAATCGAAAATCCTGAACATGTTATTGTCCCACAGCAGGTCGCCGTTGAGCACATTAAACTCCCAGATACCAATCTGAGCCGCGTCGGTGGCCAGTTGCAGGCGAAAGTTGGTGTTTTTCAGGTTCTCCTGGGTTCGTTTGCGATCGGTAATGTCGCGGGCACAAACCATTACGCCAATTACTTCTTCATCAATTTCAATGGGGGCCATATAATATTCTCCCCAGTGGTAAGTACCATCGTAATTGGGTATGTAAATTTCCTCGGTTCGGGTTTCCCCGTTAAAAACCGGGTTGTACGCTAGCTTCAGTGCTTTAACAAATTCCTGATTATCTTCATAGAAGAATAAATCTTCTCCTACCCTGGGGTCGCCTTTACCGAACATTAGGTTGAACTGGCGACGGTGGTATTCATTGTAAAAAATGAGTTTAAAATCCAGGTCGACGGCAAAAATTCCCTGCTGACCGGCATTAAGCAGGGCAAGCAAATAGGCCTGGTGGCGTTTACTTTCTTCTTCAGCCTTTTTCCTGGCCGTACAGTCTCTAAGCACGGCCAGGTAATAAATCTCCCCTTCTTTTTCCACCACTTTTGCCCGGCTTTCTATCCACACCACCTGTTCGTTCTTGTGCAGGGCCCTAAACTCAAAGGAACCTTCCGGTTGGTCCGGTTTGGAAACAGCCTGCCTGATAAAGCCGTGAAACAGATCACGGTCGTCCGGGTGAATGATGTTATTCCAGCCCTGTTCTTTAAACTCGTTTACAGAATATCCGAGTAGCACCTTGGTTGCCGGAGAAATGTAAACCATATTTTCCCCGGCATCAGTGAGGATAATTAAATCGCAGGCATTTTCTGCCACCAGCCGGTATTGCCATTCCTTTTCCTGTAATTGCGATTGCAAAAGAGTGGTATGCGATTCCTGTTCCTCCAGTTTTCTTTTACTCTGTGTAAGTTCGGTATGCATTGTCAGTCGATTTAATGCATTTCCAAACAACGAAGCCATGAGCTGAATAAAATTAAGGATATCTTCATTGGTGGAAACCGGGTAAGAAAAAGAAGAAAGGGTAAGGTAACCCACGATACTTTGCTGGTGAAAAACCGGTGCAGCCAGTACCGACCGGATGTTTAACTGCTTCAGCTCGGTATATTCGTGCCTGGCCTCAACGGGGAGATCTTCTATTGATGAAAGGGCTACATTTTTATTCGCCAGTAGTTGTTCCTTCCACCACTTAAACCGGCTAAAATCCAGGGCTACTCCCTTTTCTTTAAACACATTTAGGCTTTCCACTTCATGGTGGTACTGGTAGGCTACCCGGCGATGGGTATAATTTTCATTAAACAGGCTTAAAGTAGCCCGCTCAAAATTGGTAAAACGAGCAGTTTTGGCCAGTCCTACCTCTATTGTATGATTCAGGTTCAGTAAATCGCTGTCGATAAAACCCGACGCGATTTCGGTAATTAACTGGTTGGTTGCGCGGGCCCTTACCGGGATGTTTGTAGAGTGGGCCTTACCGGTAAAGGGAAAGATTCGGAAAACCAGCTTGTCCTTGCCCCGCTCAGTAACCAGGCTTACGGTTACTGGTTCGGTAAGGAACGTACCCGCCGACGATAAAAAAGAAACCAGGTAATCAGAACTGGTTTTTTTATCCCTAACACTGTTCAGTAATTTTGGAAAAGACATTCCCCGTGGAAGAAAGATCCAGCTATCGGCTTTACTTCCGATAATTTCATCTGGCTCCGGTTTCAGGGTACTTTTAATCTCCTTACCTGCAAACTCAATAATTCCTTTGTCATTAATGATCAGGGAAAAAAAGGAATCAATGGAAGTTTGGACGTCTTTTTCAGGAAGAGACATTAGCTTGTTATTAGCTTCAATGTATTATCTGTTAAGTTAGTATAAAAATGGCGACCTGCTGGCACTAATTCTGCTTTTTCCTCCTTTTTATCGTAAAAAAGCGGTATCATGGATTGATGCGTTATTGTGTGCAGTGAAATTACCTCATCTTCAGGTTTATTTAATTTATCGTTTAGTTTTGTAAGTAAAAACTACCGTTTTTTAATTTGAACCCACCACCTTTATTCCATGGAAAAAGCCATAAAAGTTGTATATGAGAAACTGGGATCCTGGGCCGATTACCTGATTTCCATGATGCCCAACCTGGGTGTTGCGGTTATTGTACTAATTATTTTTCACCTGATAGGTATCGGACTGAAGGCCACCATTTACCCGGTGCTAAACCGGTTTTCCAACCGGGTTGCAGTAAATAATCTTTTTGCTTCCCTTGTTCATTTGATTTCTATTATTACAGGACTAATCATTGCCCTGAACGTATTGCAGTTGCAGCAAACCGTATTATCGTTGATGGCTGGTATTGGTATTATTGGTTTAACCCTGGGTTTTGCCTTCCAGGACATTGCCGCCAACTTCATTGCCGGGGTAATGCTGGCGTTCAAGCGCCCCATCGAGGTGGGCGATATCATTGAAAACCAGAACTTCCTGGGCACAGTTGAGCGAATCGATTTGCGGGTAACGGTTATCCGTACTTTCCAGGGGCTGCACGTTATTATTCCCAACAAACAGGTTTTCCAGGAGCCGGTTATTAATTTAACCAAAACGCCGGAGCGAAGAATCGACCTCGACGTAAAGGTTTCTTACGCAGAAAATTTACGCCGGGTAAAGCAGGTGGCCGAGCAGGCCATCGGCAGTATTCCTTTCCTGGTTCCCGGTAAGCCGGTAGAAGCTCACTTCCGTGAATTCGACAACAGTTGCGTGCGGTTCACCATGATGTTCTGGATTGAATACCCCAACAACCCGGGCTATCCGACGGCCATAAGTGAGGCCATCATGACCCTGAAAGAAGCGTTCGAAGAACATAATATCACCATTCCATACCCCATACGCACGCTCGATTTCGGAATAAAAGGTGGGCAGAACCTGTCGGAAGTGCCCGTAAATATCCGAAACGGCAAGGTAGTAGAAGATCATTAAAAATTACCCGAAAAAACTTAGCCCGATCTATTGCATCCGGTTAACCTGTAAAAAAGGCTGCGCTCGTTTCTACGAGGATGAATTATGGAAATATGTGCATGTCGGATATGGTTTGTACCTTTATGCCATGACGCACAAACAAAAGTGTTCCCGATGCGGTACGAACCCGGCCAGTCGTACCATCAGGGAGTGTATAGCTGATCCGCAACTGGGTAGTGCGGTAAAAGAACACCTTGCCCGAACGTATTTTAACCAGTTGTGCCAATCCTGCCTGGATGAAACTGGTCGAATCGTAGAGCAGGCCGTAAATCACCCGGTTATCGGTGTAAAAAAGTTAAAGGAAGGCATCCATTATTACCAGGAAGGACCCTACCTGGTATTTACCGAAGTGTACCATGTAGCCAAAGGGTATTGTTGCCAGAATTTATGCCGCCACTGTGCTTACGGATACCGGCAAAGTAAAAAAACCCGCATGCAATGACCGATTACTATCCTAAACGTATTGTTTGCTTAACTGAAGAACCTACCGAAACGCTTTACCTACTCGGCGAAGAACATCGTATTGTGGGCGTGTCCGGGTTTACCGTACGGCCCAGGCGCGCCCGGAAGGAAAAGCCGACCGTTTCCCTGTTTACCAGTGCCAAAACCGATGAAATCCGGGCATTGAACCCCGACCTGGTAATTGGGTTTTCTGATATCCAGGCCGACATTGCCCGTCAGCTCATCGCCGAAGGAGTTACAGTTTGGGTGAATAATTACCGCAGCGTAGACGGTATTTTTAATTTCATTGTGCAAATGGGAGCACTGGTGGGCAAGCAGCCTGAGGCAGTGGAATGGGTAGAAGCCCGAAAGGCCCGCATCCGGGAAATTCAGGATGAGGTGTCGGGGTGGAGTGTTCGGCCTGCTGTATATTTTGAAGAATGGTTCGATCCGCTCATTAGTAGCATTCAGTGGGTAAGTGAACTGGTGGAACTGGCAGGAGGCCAGCACCTCTTTCCCAAACAAGCTAAAGCGTCGCTGGCCAAAGACCGGATTTTACCCAACCCGCAGGTAGTAATTAATCAGAACCCCGACATTATTGTTGCTTCCTGGTGCGGTAAAATGTTCAAACCAGCCAAACTGAAAGCCCGGCAGGGTTGGGATGATATTCGTGCAGTGCAAGCCAATGAATTACACGAAATTGATTCAGCCGTTATCCTGCAGCCCGGACCAGCCGCGGTAAGCGAAGGACTGGAGCAATTATTTACTATTTTCTCCAACTGGGTGGAAAAGAATAAATGACTCGTTACAACATTCCTGTTCAGTACTCAATTAAAATGCCTTCAGACTTTTCCTTTTTGTTTAAGATTAGGGCTGGTGTGTTAAGGAACATTGTTGGTTTGGTCGCCGTCAAAGATATTAGAAATGCAATAAGTCCCTGAGCCTGTTAAGGGCATAACAAAAAACGATTGGGAAAACAGCGAAGGGGTTCGGAAATATCTTAAGTCTTCTCGGAAATAACTCTATAACTCTTTAATCTTGGCAAATTGCTCTAGTTAGCTCAGAATTAAAATAAGGGTTCTCTGAGTAACTGTCTTACAAAGTGTGTAAGAAGGAATAAAGGGCTGGGGGCATATCGAGGACCCGCGAGGGCTTACAGACGATCTTCACGGGCATAGCGAAAGAGTGTTTAATGAACTGTGTGGAACTGGGTTAGTGTCGTTATTCAACGAGTGGGTGATGTTTATTGCTAAAAGAGCCGGGGAACTGGCCGATGGCCTGATGTTTTTTGGACTTAACCGGGAAGCCCCGCAGTTACTCAACACGCTCAGGTTAGCTATCGTAAAAGCTACCAGAAAAATATCAATAATTTACCGGATCAGGGAATGAAGGTCGTTCACCAGGAAATTAGTCCGCCCATGATCTTATTTATTTTAAAAGCAACGCCCCCGAATTTCACGATCAGTTCTTTGCCGTAAGAAAAATTACTCTGGCCCCAAAAGGTAAATTCAACGGATTACGTTGAGGGTATTTCAAGCTGTAACAACCACAAAGGCAGCCCCTACTTGTGAGTAATTTAACAATAACCTATTGAATAATCGGTATTATTTTAAGACTATCGCAAAAAGTTAGCATGTTAAAGAAAAACATTCCATTTTGGGATTCT
>CAZIWJ010000238.1:0-5420 GCA_964542855.1 uncultured Roseivirgaceae bacterium | reverse complement strand
CCGCAGATTGTGGCAAAAACTTCAGTCTGCGAATACAAGAACGAACTACAGACTTTGGTCTGTAAACATGAAACAACCAACTACTTAAAAACAACAGACGGAAGCCCGTTTTCAACATTATGTCTCAAACTATCAGTAACAAAGGGAAGTACAGCAGTAGTCGTAGCCGCTTGTTTATAGGCTTTTCGGTGGCTTCGCTCATCAGCATTTTATTAGTTTATATTTTTTTACAAAATCAATACGATAGAAAAACGGAGTTAATGGCTTCGGAAGTACAGGCAGATAGAATTGCTGAAAAACGGCAAGAGCTGTTTGCAGCCTGGCAGGCATCACAAAAATTTACCTTAAAAATCGTTAATCAGATGCCCGACGAGTATTTTGGTTTTAGATACACGCCCGAGGCCATGTCATTTGCAGAGCAATGGAGGCATTGTGCCATCTATACTTGCAACCAGTTATCGGGAAGGTTTAAACTGGAAGACAGTCCTTACAAAGATAAATCTAAACGACCACCTGTTGATTTAGATAAGGAAGCGGTAGTGAGGGAATTGAACAAAATGTACGATTATGTCTTTGCCGCCATCCGAAGCTTACCTGAAGAAGCGCTTTTTCAACCTACAGCATTTGCAGGGGATACGATTTCGGGGTGGCAATTTGTTCAAGCAATGGAAAACCACATTATCCATCATCGTGGGCAGTGCATTGTGTATTTGCGGCTAAAAGGAACTATTCCGAAAGGATATTACGGATGGTAACAAACAAAGAAAAGCAAAGCGAAAACTACAGCACTGCCACAGGCGGGGTAGATGAATTGCCAGCTGATATTAAAGGCTTAGCGGAACGTTGGGGCAAGAACGTGCATCATTGTCATTGCCACGGGCTCGAAAGTAAATATTGGCGATACCTCTTCGCAAAGCATGGGGCAAATCTTATGGGGTATTCACTCAGGCATAATGGCAGGCATAGCCATTAATCGCGATTTGGTAAACCGAAGTTTTGTTAGCCAGTAACGCTACGGAACTGGCCTGTGAGCAGATTATCATCAGTTGTATTTTAAAATGAATTATTAAAATTCAAAGAGCATAAAAGTAAAATGGGTAGGGTAAGACGTTTGGTACAAGTAAAAATAAGACTTTCCCTGGGTTTGCTTTTGGGATTGGGCTTTACGGTAACCCAAGCGCAGACCGCTGAATCTCTTAGCGGCTACCTAAAAGATGTTACTGATAGCAGTGCCGTTGCCGATGTAGCCATACAACTTTTGGAAACGGGCCAGTGGACGATTTCTGATGCTAATGGCTTTTTTAACTTCAGTGGACTAAAAGCAGGAAATTATACCCTGATTGCCCGTTTGTTAGGATATAGAACCCAGGAATTTAGTGTTCATACCAAGGAAAGTGCAGGACGGGGATTCTACCTTGTCCCCCAGAGTATTGAACTCGAAGGAGTGACCATTACCGCTCGTGAAGCAGCACTGGGTTCTGTTTCCAAACTCGAAGGATATGCGCTAAAGCATACCCAACCCGTTAGCCTGGCCGATGTACTGCAACTTGTTCCTGGTCAATTGGCACAGAACCCGACCCTGGGAAATCCAGCACAGTTTACCATTCGCCAAGCCCCTGCGGGGGTGGCTGCTCAACGCATGAATGCCCTCGGAACTGCTTTGCTTATGGATGGTGCCCCGATTTCTAACAATGCCAACCTGCAAACCAACACCAATATCTTAAATGCATCGCCCGGTAGTTTGCCCCCTTTCTCGTCTGTAGCGGGTAGAGGCCCAGATTTACGTGCCATTCCCGCAGACCTTATTGAGTCGGTAGAAGTGATAAGGGGCATTGCTTCAGCAAAATATGGAGACCTTACTTCGGGGGCGGTGCTGGTTAATACACGCCTGGGAGCCTACGAACCCAAAATACTGGTGCGCACCAACCCTACTGTGCGGCAGTTTTCTTTTGGTGTTGGCAAGAAACTGGGCGAGCGAAATACGGTAAATGCCGAGCTAGACCTTACCACAGCACTTACCGACCCGCGCAACGACTTAGAGCGATACACTCGAGCCAATTTGCAAACAGGTTGGGAAAACCGCTTAGGGGCCATTATACTAAAGCATAAGCTTACGCTGTTCACTACGCTAGACCAGACCCGCGAGGCACCCGAAGACGATATGGCGCGCAGACGGAATTATAACCGCGACCGTGGCTTTCGGCTCAACAGCCAGGGCCGCTGGCAAAATGAGGAAACCTGGATTAATGATTTAAGCTATACGTTTGCGTTGGCATATCAGCACCAGGAGGGCTTTTTCCAGGAACTGGTTACACGCGATATTTTCCCGGTTACCGATGCCTTAACCGATACTACCCGTGCTGGTGAGTACGGTCAGAGCAGTTACCTCAACAAAACTACGGTAGATGGAAAGCCCCTAAATGTTTACTTGCGCCTTGAAGCAGGGAAGAGCATTGCCACTTCGTGGTTAGGAAGGCACAGAATAGTGGGCGGGGCTGAATGGCGGCACGACAGCAACCAGGGCAACGGCCGCCAGTTTGACCCGAAGAATCCCCCTCGGCAAAATTACAGCATGGGCGATCGCCCCCGAACTTATGCCAGTATCCCTGCGCTCAATCAATTGGGGCTATACCTTAGCGACCGATGGGGCTTATCGGTAAATAACCAGCAATTGCTCATTGAATGGGGGTTTCGTGCTGATGTCATGTACCGGGCCGCACAAGCCACACAGGCTGATAATGAACAAGATGACCAGTTGTTTTTCGTTCCTGCCCCTCGAATTAACGCCTCGCTTTCTCTAGGAAAAGGATGGCAGGGAAGGGCAGGATTTGGGATTATGGCAAAAATGCCGACCCTATCGTATCTCTACCCCAATCCCGTTTTCTTTGATTTGGTCAATTTCAACTATTTTGCTGCCAATCCTGCGGAACGCCTTGTTATCCTTAGTACCCGAAAAATAATCCCTAATACCAGTGGTTTAAGGCCTTACCAGAGTCGAAAATGGGAAGTCGGGCTCGATTATCGCTCCGAAACCAAAGATTGGAAAGTTTCGCTTTCCTTCTTTCATGACCAAATGGACGATGCCTACCAAATTTTGCGACAAATAAGGCCTATTGAGAACCCCAAATTTGCAGCGGTGGAATTTCCAGAAGGTGCTCCGCCCATACTTTCGCCAGAACCTGTGGCCATTGACACCTTTATGGCCGCCTACGATTTACCGCAAAATAATCTGGCAATTACCAACCGTGGCTTTGATGTTACCCTACAAACCCCTCAGATTAAAGCACTGAGAACGTCATTTAATCTCAATGGTGCACTACTGCACACACAGAGCAGACAGACAGCCCCTTTTTTAGACGCTAACCGAGCGGTGTTCAGCAACCAGTTTTCCGGTAAGGTTCCTGTATTTCCAGCAGGGCAAGGGCAAGAAAGTATGCGGTTGAATACAAGCATGCGGCTCATTCATCACATTCCGGAATTAAAGTTTATTGTTTCGGGTCTGGTGCAAACAGTTTGGATGGAGCAAAACCGTCTATTGGGATACCAGGAACTTCCCGAAGCTTATGTGGGTCGGAACGGGTTAACGACTGCAATAACCGAACAAAACGTAACCGAGGAACAGCAGCGGGAATTGGGACGTACCATAAACCCTGATAACCTCGCGTGGCAGCAGCGCCCACCGCTTTGGCTATTTAATATACGGCTTACCAAAGAGTGGGATACACAGCGCGGATTTGCTTTTTATGTAAACAACATAGTTAACTCCAGGCCATTGTTTACCAGCAATGTCTCTGGTTTTCAGGAGGCCCGCAACCAACCTGAATTCTTCTTCGGTGCCGAAGTTTATTACCGGTTTTAGTATGAAAAAACATTTTTTAAAACAGCTTTTTTACACCTATTCATTATTTAATAAACCCTTTTTTAAATAAACAAACTATGAAAAAAAATATCTTAACAAGTTATTTTACCCTAATGCTTATGGCAGGGTTGCTGCTATTTTCCAGCTGCAATGATGATGACGAAGTACAACCTGTAAGCCTACAAGTGCAACTCCGTTATCCTTCAGATTTTGCCACGCAGCAGGTAGGGCAAGGAATTGAGGTAACACTGCGTTCCTCCACAGGTAGTGCTGAACTAACCGCTACATCAGATGCTAGCGGAAATGCCTCATTTGCGACAGTAATTCCCGGGGATTACGAGATTACTGCTTCACAAACGCTATCTGCTGCAGAAGCCCTTAACATCACGGGCAAATTCAATGAGGACATAAGCCTCAATGCGAGCCTGACTGCTGTTGTAGAACCTTCACCAGCAGAAGGCCAGCAGTTTGAACTCGAACTTTCAGGCCTGCCCGCTGGAAATCTGGTCTTTAAAGAAGTATATTATACAGGTGTGCCCGACTTCTATTTCTCTGACCAGTTCTATGAAATCTATAATAATTCTGATGAAGACATCTATTTAGACGGCCTATGCATAGCCGATATATATGGTGCTTCCGGACAAATTAACCCCAGTACCACACCTACTGCTTTCTCTAATGATACCGACCATGTATATGCCAGCAGTGTATGGCGCATCCCCGGTAGCGGACAAGAACACCTGCTCAGGAGTGGGGAGAGTATAATTATTGCCCAAGACGGCATCGACCACACCGCAGAAAATGAAAATACCACCGTAAACCTAAGCGATGCTGATTGGGAAACCTACAATGAACGGGATGATAACCGCGATGTAGATGCACCCGGCGTGCCTAATTTAGAGCGGGTATATTTCACTGGGGGATTTGACTGGCTAGTTCCTGTATTTGGTCCTGCGGTTGTGCTTTTCCGTACCGATGATTTTAACTCGCTAGAACAAGTACCCATTCCTGACTTGCCTGATTTCTTTGCACCAAGGGTTAAAATCCCCAAAGAATTGCTTATCGATACCTTCGAGGCACTACGCGATGCAGAAAGCGGTAGCTTTAAACGGATTCCGGCCGGGGTAGATGCAGGATTTGTATTTGCTACTGACACTTACGTAGGCGAAAGTTTCGTACGTAAGTTGGCATTTGTGCGCGAAGGCAGGGTTATCCTTCAGGATACTAATAACAGTGGAAATGACTTTGAAAAGCTAAGTACGCCTACGCCAAGGGTATTGCCTCAATAGAACGGCGTAACTCATGGCCCCCTGGCAATAAGTTCTTGTTGCCAGGGGATTTATAAACCTCTTTTAGCTATTATAAGCATATACAGATTGAAAAAAATTCTTTGCTATATTGTCTTTCTAACGTGTACACCCTGGGCGAACGCACAATCACCTGCGTTTATTCCTTCAGAATACCCACAATCCTCACAACCGTTCGCTGCTCTGTACCATATTGACCAATCAGCTGATTTTAGCCGTATAAGTTTGTCGTATAGCAACCTTAAAGGGGATTT
>CAZIWJ010000237.1:4295-5441 GCA_964542855.1 uncultured Roseivirgaceae bacterium | reverse complement strand
TGCAAGCCTTACAAGGTGAGGTTTTTTACCTGATTTACCTGTTAATGGCTTTATCGGGTGTTGGGATAGCCATTGGTTACTACTACCGAATGAGCGCTATTTTATATTTTTTAACTTTTGCAGCCACCTACTTCGCTCATAAAGTAAGTTACAATAACCATCACTACCTGATGTTACTCCTGTCGGTATTTATGATTATTGTGCCTGCCAATGCCTGGTACTCGAATGATGTTCGCTGCCAACGAGTAACGCCAGCAACGTACTGTAAAAAATGGCATTTACTTTTATTCCTGGTGCAGGGCAGCCTGCTTTACGTTTATGCAGCCGTGGCCAAGCTGAATGCCGATTGGCTGAGCCTTCAATCATCGCGCCTGGTTGTTGCCAACCGCACAGACTGGCCGGTTTTAGGCTCTTTTTTGCAGCAGGATTTAGGTACGGCTTTTATTGCTTACGGCGGTATTGCTTTCGATGCACTTATAGTACCTGCCATGCTTTGGTATAAAACAAGGCCAATTGCTTTTATTGCTTTAATTGCTTTTCATGCCAGTAATGCACTGCTGTTCCCTATTGGTATTTTTCCTTTACTGGCCATTTCTTTAAGTGTATTCTTTTTTCCTGCCAAAACCCTTAAGAAACTATTCTTCAGGAAAAAACCAGATTTCATACCCGCCAAAAGTAGAATAAACCCAACCAACCGATGGATTACTGCCGGTTTGATTATTTATTTCTTCATCCAGATTTTTCTTCCATTACGGCATCACTTATTTCCCGGGAAAGTGGCCTGGACAGAAGAAGGCCACCGGCTTTCCTGGAGAATGATGTTAAGAAAGAAAAGAAGTATCAGTCGCTTTACTGCGGTGAACAAGCAAACCGGGGAGACCTGGGATGTTTCCCTGAATAAGCACCTTACTCCCAGGCAACAACAACAAGTTGGTAACCAACCCGATTTAATTTGGCAGTTTGCCCGCTACGTTAGTGAAGAATATAAACTAAAAACCGGGGGTGATATTGCCGTATATGCTGACGTTAAAGTAAGCCTGAATGGCAAACCTTACCAACAGTTCATCGACCCCAAAACCGATTTAGCCTCGGTTGAGTGGAACCGTTTTAAAACGGCATCCTGGATCATACCTTTCCGGGAACCTC
>CAZIWJ010000237.1:0-4195 GCA_964542855.1 uncultured Roseivirgaceae bacterium | reverse complement strand
TCCGGGAACCTCCTGTTAGCGGTAAAGAATAACCGGATGTGCTTCTCCGGCAGGATACACATCTCGTCCTGCCTGGAGCTCCATGAAGGCATCGCATTGCAGCAAGTTGGCAAAATCGCCCGACCCGTTTCCTTCTTCGGGAGCAGCGTGTACAACTCCGCGATGATCGGTATGAAGCTTTACCTGCATCATGTAGTTTAGGTTACGCCTGAAATGCACTTCTTTATCCAGAACAGCGAAAACCGGCTCAGGCAAAGGCTGTTGCATGCTCTTAATCAGCCAGGGTTTCATGTACTTATGGAAGCACATGAATGTAGATACCGGGTTACCAGGCAGGGCAAACACAGCTTTACCATCGGGGTGTAAACCAAACCAAAAAGGCTTACCAGGTTTTTGCTTTACCCGGTGAAATAGTTTTTTCACTCCAAGGTCTTCCAGTACCTCCGGAATAAAATCTTTTTTTCCTTTCGATACCCCACCGCTTAGTACCAGCACATCATTAACCTGAAAAGCCTCTTCCAGCCCTCTACTGATTTTACTTTTGCTATCGGAATAATGGAAAAGATCGCTGTGAATGTTCATTCGCTGGAGCGTAGCCTTTAGCGCATACACGTTTGAGCGACGAATCTGGTGGGCCTCCGGGGTTTCGTACACGTCTACCAGTTCATCACCGGTACTTACAATGGCAACACGCGGTGTACGGCTAACCGACAGGCGAGGTTTACCTACCGCTGCAGCTACGCTTATTTCGGTGGATGTTAGTAATTTGCCCGGGGAAAGCAGCACGTCTTCCTGGCGGCGGTCTTCCCCTTTGCGGTGGATATTCTTGCCGGCACTTACATCGTCGCCTGTAATCCGGGCTTTTCTCTCCGCACCTTCACCGGAAAATTCTATTTCCTCGTAAGGAATAATTGTATCGGCATTTTCAGGAAGCATGGCCCCGGTCATAACCTCAATGCATTCATCTGGATGATTCAGGGTCATTTGCTTTGCACCGGCTGTTTGTGTACCGCTAACAACAAACTCGTTAATCGTTTCATTATACCGGACAGCTATACCATCCATCGTTACCCGGTCGAAGGGGGGCATATCCCGGTCGGCTCGAACCGCCTCACGTAATATCATGTGCGTGGCTTTATCGAGGGCAACATCAACGGTACCAAAATCGGTGCTGTTTTCCAGCACGGTTTTAAGTGCTTCTTCTGGTGTTATCATATGATTAGGCGTGTGAAAATACCCACTCTTCACCATCTTCAAAGATTTCTTTTTTCCAGATAGTGACTCGTTCTTTCAGGGTATCGATTGTGTATTTACAGGCTTCAAATGCCTCTTTTCTGTGCGGACAGGCAACAGCAATAATGACCGCTGCCTGACCAATGTGCAAGGTGCCCTTGCGGTGATGAATGGAAATTCTGGCTACCGGCCAGCGATCGCAAACTTCTTCGGCCAGTTTTCTCATTTCTTTAACTGCCATGCGGTCGTAAGCTTCATACTCCAGCCTAACAACCGGTTTGTCTTTGGTGTTATTTCTTACTGTTCCTACAAATACATTAATACCACCGGCTTCAGCAGAAGTTACGCTGGCCATGACGCTGTTCAGATCCAGGAGCTCGTCGGTAAGTGCTACGTTAATTTTATCCATAATTTACGAGTTAACCACCACTAACCGGCGGAATGATAGCAATTTCATCTTGTTCACTAAGTGCCTGGGAAAGGTCAGCATATTCATCGTTTACCGCAATCATTAGTGATTGCAGGTTATTGAAACGAGGATAAGTTTGCTTTAACTCTCCCAGTAAAGAATTAACCGTAGCCGGTTCTTTCATATCCAATGCCAGTTGGTTGTTTCCCACTATTTCCTTGGCTACACCAAATAACAACACATTTAACTTCATGGCTAAAATTATATTTATGATTTGAAACTAACCAAAAACGATTGGCAAATCATCATTCTCTTTTGAAATCTAATCAAATATAAATGATAACTCAGAAACTACGCAAAGCTATTTACCAGAAGCCGGTAAACATAAAACAGTACCCTCAAAGAGTTTTAAAATCTATGTTCTTTCGCTACATTAGTGATGAACAGGTAGTTTCTACTTAACTTATTTTGAAATGAGTAAACAACAAGTAATTATCGACAACCACGGCCGGCCTATCAATTATCTTCGACTGGCTGTTACCGACCGGTGCAATTTACGTTGCTTCTATTGCATGCCAGCAGAAGGCATTAAATACCTGCCCAAGAAAGCATTGCTTACTTACGAGGAAATGGAGCGATTGATTACAATTTTATCGCAGCTGGGGGTTAATAAGGTTCGGATTACCGGGGGGGAACCCTTTGTGCGCAAAGATTTAGTTCCCTTCTTATGGAGAATATCCGAAATGGAGGGTATCGATGAAATAAGTATCACTACTAACGGGGTTTTAACAACCAAGCACCTGAGTGATCTGAAAGCCATGGGAGTGAAATCTGTTAACCTCAGCATGGATACTTTCGACAAAGATAGGTTTTATGCCATTACCCGCCGTGATGAGTTTGAAAAAGTGGAAGAATGTTTTTATAAACTGATTGAAAGTGGTATTTCCACCAAGATTAACGCGGTAATTATGGAAGGTAAAAATACTGAAGACATTATTCCGTTGGCTGAATTGAGTAAAGACTATCCGGTCTCCGTCCGATACATTGAAGAAATGCCATTCAACGGGGACGGAAGCCATTACCCCAAGCTAGTGTGGAACCACCGTAAGATTCATGAAGTATTGCAAAATCATTACGGTAACCTGGAGAAAATACCCGACGGCCCTTTTTCAACCTCTTATAACTATCGCATTCCGGGCTACCAGGGCTCACTGGGCATTATTGCTGCCTTTACCCGTACTTTTTGCGGCACCTGTAACCGAATCCGGTTAACGGCACAGGGCACCCTTAAAACCTGCCTGTATGATAACGGCGTTCTCGACATTAAAGCCCTGATGAGAGACGGGGCATCGGACGAAGAATTAACCAAAGCCTTTACACGCGCATTCCGAACCCGGGCTAAGGACGGCTTTGAAGCCGAAAAAAATCGTCGGGATGGCACCAAAGTCTCGGAATCTATGTCTACTATTGGAGGATAAATTCCTTCGTATGTCAGCAAGTAACTCAGATAGAAAAAAGAAAATCACTACCCATCAGCTAATGGAAATGAAAGCTAAAGGCGAGCGCATTTCCATGCTAACTGCTTACGATTATTCCATGGCTAGTCTGATCGATGGCGCAGGTATCGATGTAATCCTCGTTGGCGACTCTGCATCAAATGTAATGAGTGGCAACGAAACTACGCTACCCATTACGCTTGATGAGATGATTTATCATGCTAAATCAGTGGTGAAAGCCGTAGAACACGCCTTGGTGGTAGTAGACATTCCATTCGGCTCCTACCAGGGTAATTCTTCCGAAGCCCTTCGATCGGCGATTAGAATAATGAAAGAATCAGGAGCTCATGCCGTTAAAATGGAGGGGGGTATTGAAATTAAAGAATCGGTAGAGCGAATACTGAGTGCAGGGGTTCCGGTAATGGGCCATCTGGGCCTCACACCTCAGTCTATTTACAAGTTTGGCACCTACACCGTAAGGGCAAAAGAGGATCAGGAAGCAGCCGAATTAGTTAAAAATGCTCATTTACTTGAAGAAATCGGATGCTTCAGCATTGTACTTGAAAAAATTCCTACCCGGTTAGCTACTGATGTTTCCAACAGTTTAAAAGTTCCTACTATTGGTATCGGGGCGGGGCCGGGTACCGACGGGCAGGTACTGGTAATGCACGATATGTTAGGAATAAACAAAGCTTTTTCCCCCCGTTTTCTGCGTCGGTATGCCGATCTGGAAACCATTATCAGTGAAGCGGTACGGCAGTACATCAGCGATGTGAAAGACCGTGATTTCCCGAATGATGAGGAAAGTTATTGATTTGCAGGCCTTATTTTTAACCTTTCAGCTTCCTCGTAATAAGTAATAAATGCTTGCCCGAGTAAGCTCAGATCGGTTTTGCCAGGTTAACCGATACCGATTTTACAGTTCTGTTCGTATATTATATTACATCATTTACCCGGGCAACCTGTATTACTTACTTTTTGCCTACGCTTAAAAGCCTGTATCTTTCCTTCATAACCGGGCAGGAGGGTATGCGTTTGAACAGCAACTGAGCCGGAA
>CAZIWJ010000236.1:0-5547 GCA_964542855.1 uncultured Roseivirgaceae bacterium | reverse complement strand
GCCAGGTTAGGAATAGTAACAGAGAACAGGGTGCCCTGGCCGTAATCCGATTCCACTTCAATAGTTCCCCCGAGTTTATCTATGGTTTCTTTCACGATGTACAGGCCGAGCCCGGAACCTACTTTGTTTGAGCTGGCCCGGTAAAACATTTTATAGATGTTACCCAGGTGTTCATTTTTAATGCCTACCCCATTATCGATAATATTAATACCCAGGTGCTGCTCGTCTGCCGCCAGCTCGATCTTTACGAATGGCCTGGGTTTTGTGAAATCGCTGTATCGAACAGCATTAGACACCAGGTTGTTGAGAATAATGGAAATCCTTCTACGGTCAGAGGCGAAAAGAGAAGTATCATCAATACCCGATATAATATCCACTTTCTGTGCTTCTTCCGAATGCAAGTTAGATTCAATAACCTGTTGGGTTAGTTGATGCAGATTAATGAGTTCAGGTTTTACATCCTGTCGGTTATTTCTCGAGTAATCCAGAATGTCTTTAATAAAACTATCGAGCCTGCGGAGGCTCTTTTCTTTCATATCGAGGTATTCGCGTATGCGTTGAACATCCTGTTCCTTTTGCGATAAGTGAATAAGGCCGAGAACCGATGCAATCGGTGATCTTAAATCGTGCGATACACTGTATACAAAGCTGTCTAGTTCTTTATTCAGTTTGGTTAATGCCTGGTTCTGGGTAATTAGTTTTTCCTGCTTATTTTTTTGTTCGGTTACATCAATAAACTGCACTGAAACGGCCAGCACCAGTCCGTCTTCATCGACAACGGGAAAAAACGTGCTTTCCATGTAAATATCATCTCCATTGTTCGTGTAGTGGTCTGAATATTTCGCCTGGTTCCCACTCAGTGCGAGTTCGTACCGTTTGCTGAATATTTTCCAGTGTTCGTCGATACTAATAAACTGTTTAATGGGGGCCCCTTTTTTCAAAGTGGTATGAAAAACCTGCTTAAAAAAACTAGCTGCCCTGGAGTTATATTCAGTTAGTGTTAGGTTCCGGCTAACCAGCCACTGGGCACTGCTGTTGTGCTCCATAATGAACCGGATGTTTGTTTCAGAAGCCTGCAATGAATGCTGAAAGCTCCGGTAACGGGTAACGATTGTATAAACTATTACATTAAACAGTACAACGCACATGATATTATTCACCAGGAAAGTAACGTACTGAGCTTCCTTGCCAATGGGTTCATTCTGGAAGAGAGAATGATTGGTAATTTCAGCAATGGTGAGCAGAACGATGGGCAGAACAGTGTAACCTGCCAGTTCGCTGATTTTCTTTTCGTGCACAATAAAGCCAACGGCAACCATTAGGGGGAAGAAAAACGCATAAGTGCCTCCCTGGCGGCCAAAGTACCCGTCGAGAACAAATATCAGTATATTAACAGTCAGTATTAACACATGCATTGCCGCTGAATAGCGGGCATGGTAATTTAAAACCAGTACCGAGAAAAAAACCAGGGTCGACAGGCCGTTGGCTGCAAACGCAAAATGCAAGTTGTAATACAGGTTACAGACGCCACAAACCAGATTAACAGCAATGGAGAATGTGGCAAACTGGTTAACCAGCGATATCCGGTGTTTCCGGGTGGTCCTGGTTTCCGGGTAAATGCCGTTGTTACTAATAATATTCCAAAAGGTTTTCAATAAACTCACTAGCGCATTGGGTTTGTTCGTTGACGATTTACCAACAAAATGCCCGCCGTACTTAATTTCTTTTGATTAAACATTCGCTAGTTTGAGCATTTTGTAAGGTTTAGGTAAAAAAAGAAATAGACCTGACGGGCGGTTTTTTATTGTGTTCCCGTAAACAGTTTTCCTTTTGTAACAATTTCGAATACAATGCTTTCAAAGTCAGGTCTGTTTCGTACTGGCTTGCTATCGTATAGCTTTAAACCTTCAATTCGTATTTATTTTTGCCCTCTTACGGCTCGTACGAAAAAGATTCGGGGAACACATTATTCAGTGAATAACCAGGTAAAGGTATGGGAGTTGCTGGCATACAGCTGAACGGTGGCAACAACCAGAGCGAATAAAATTAGCAAGGTTTTTACGGTAACGATAAAGAAATAGCAGGTTAGTTAGTAATGATTAGTTACAAATTTGTACTGTACCCTGTAACGCAAATCCTTTACCATTAAAGTTTTTTCCATCATAGTTTGTGCCCGTAGTTTTCAGTGGCGGGGGTTACCCATTTTACCTACGAGAGAGACATGCTTTCTGGTAGTGACAGAAAGCGCGTACGTTACCGTTGGAGGAATAGGTACCGGGGGGATCTGCCAGTGTTTAAGACGGATTTTGATCGTACTTAAGAAAAATAATTACTAACTGGTTTCCTTACAGGGGTAGGCTTTTGTTTGTATTGTGTTAGCTGTAAAACAGGTAATCACTGATATTACCTTTCTTATTTTAATTTACGCAATGCAAAGTATAAAGGAGGAAAAGGCTTCGTACGGTGAAGCCATTAAAGCAGAGGTTAATCGTTACTCCTGGCAGTATTCCCGGCTTGCTGCACTGCTGGTAATTATTTGCTATCCGCTGTACTACTTTACAATTTATTTGAAAGGAGAGCCCCAGTGGAATAAATCGCTCCCTGTAAGCTTATTGATGGTACTGGTGTTTACAATCACCGTACTGCTGGTTAAGAAGCGGTATGATCGTTCAATTATATTAATGCACGTGGTGTGTAGTGCGATCAGCTTATTCGCCTTTTACCAGTCTACCTTCCTTCCGGATTATTATCAGGAAATAAACTTACTCAGTTACGCCCTGGTTTTCGTTTTTCTGAATGCGGTTTTCGTCTGGCACTTTCACCATGCGTTCGTTCAGTTTTTGTTCGCACTGCTCCTTTTTGTTGTATTTATCGCTGATGAGAATATGCTGAGTAACCGTGGGGGTGTACTGTGGCTGGTTTCTTCTGTAGGCTCGCTGGTACTTACCCAGTTTCGATACAAGGTTATTAAGCAGTCGGTAATTAGGAATATCCAACTGGGCAACAAGAACAAACAGCTAAAAGAAAAGCACGAAGAACTGATCAGGGTTAATACCCAGTTACAACGTGCCCACGAAGAAGTTAAAGTACTGAATAATTCGCTGGAAGAAAAGGTTGATATTCGCACAAAATCTTTACAGGAATCGAACCTTAAACTAGGTACAGCGCTGGAGGAACTCGATCGCTTTCTTTACAACTCTGCCCATGCGTTAAAAGGGCCAATTTTACGGTTTCAGGGGCTCATTAACCTGGCGCGAGTTGATAACCCTGACTACATCCACCAACACATCGATAACCTGGAAGTAGAGTCCGGTAACATGCTTAACATCGTTAAGAAACTGAATACCATTAACTATATTAATGAAGGCCCGGAAAAGGAAATTAAATCGATAGCTGACGTAGTTAACGAGTTGAAAGCCTTGTATGAAGACCAGTTGAAAGCAAGCGAGATCAGGTTCCAGGTTAACCTAAATAACCAGGTTTTTACTCTTCAGTATCCTACGTTAATCCAGGCGATTTTAGAAAATATTGTTGAAAACGCCATTCAGTTCAGCAGATCGTCGGACCGGGTAGATTCCTACATCAGCCTGGAAATTGGCCGGGATGACAATTGCCTGAAAATTGTTGTGGAAGATAATGGCAGCGGCATATCAGACGATGACCTGCCCCACGTGTATAACATGTTCTACCGGGGATCTTTACGCTCAAAAGGGAGTGGCCTGGGGCTTTACATTGTTAAGCGAAGCGTGGAAAAGTTGAAAGGTGAGGTGTTTGTTAAGAGCAGGCACGGCGAACTAACCCGGATAAATTTAACTTTCCCGGCCGAACACGTAATTAAGAACACTAACCAGTTGCTGCTTAAAGGAACTAATAAGATTAGCTGATACCGGGTTAAACCAGATTGCGTCAGGTTTTCTTCTGTTCAAACCCCTCGTCAACGTTCAGGTCTTCTCCATCGGCACAATTCACGGCCAGTTCATCGCAACGTTCGTTTTCCCTGATACCTGCGTGGCCCTTTATCCAGGTAAATTCTACCTGGTGCTTTTCGTAAACAGCAAGGAGGCGGTCCCAGAGGTCGGCGTTTTTCTTTCCCTTGTAATTCGTTTTCTTCCATTTCCACACCCAACGTTTGTTTATGGCATCAACCACATACTGTGAATCGCTATACACCGTAACCTGCATGCCCGGCTTTTTTAAAGCTTCAAGCCCTACAATTACGGCCATGAGCTCCATACGGTTATTGGTTGTCATTCGGAATCCCTGGCACAGTTCCTTACGGTGACCTTTGTATAGTAAAACAGTACCGTATCCTCCCCGGCCCGGGTTTCCACGGGATGCCCCGTCGGTGTAAATGGTGATCATACAGAAAGTTAAGGGGTTAATGCAACCACTAAAAATAAGGGATAAATTAGTGCCTTAGAAACTCTGGCTAATGATTTTACTAAATTTTACCATGAAGGCATTAACCTGCTCGTTAGTAAGGGCAGGAAAGTTTGCTATTCGCAGGGTCGATGATTTTAAGCTTCCGTACCCGTTCCCGATAATAAAACCGGCTTCATATAACTGGTTCCTAATTACACTAATTTGCTGCCCGGATGCTGTAAAGGGAATAACCGTGTGCGATCGTACTTCTTCGTTACTGATCAGAAACTTTACCCGGTAATTAGTACTCAACATCCGTTCGTAGCGGCTATAGCGCTGCAGTAACTTTTGGTACGTTTGCTTAATCGGTGGTGCGTCCTGCAGGGTACGCATGAGCAGGTAAATATTTAGCACGTTCGGGGTATGGGTGGTTTGGTAATCCTGCATTTTATCGATCATAAAAGCCAGGCTGTTATAATGGTTGCGCTCGTTAATTTGCCGGGCCCGTTGTACTGCCCGTGGTGAACAAACCATAACAGCCATGCCAGCAGGTAAGCCAAAACATTTTTGAACAGAAGCGTACCAGATGTCAGCATCTTCAAGTTGTAAATGTTCCCCGGCCAGGCTTGAAGTAGCATCAATAGCCAGCAGTACATCGGGGTACTGTTCTTTTACCGATTTTATGTAGGAACCGGGCAGGCGGGTACCATTGGAGGTTTCATTATGGGTAAGAGCAATTAAATCTGTTTCATCTTTTAACTCGGGCATTCCGGGCAACTCATCCCGGTTAAATTTTACGCCCTGCGCGTGGGGCTGTAACCTGCTGGCGTAGTTATACCATTTTTCGCCGAAAGCCCCGTTGAAGGCATGGTAACTGCTGCGGTTTACAAGCGACTGGCTGATAATTTCCCAGCATTCGGTAGCAGAGGAGGCATAGAATACCAGGTAATCGTTGGGAACGCCTAACTTCTCTTGCATCAGGCGGATAACTTCCCTTGAAATTTCTATAAAAGTATCGCTACGATGGTTAGCTCCCAGAATACCTTTACGGTAAGCATCGTGCACGTATTCCGGAACACGGGGATAAACCTGCGAGGGACCGGGGTAGAATGATATCATGTTTTAGCAGTTAAAAAATAGATGGCCATTTCGTATCCCTTCAATCCGAAACCTGCCAGTACGTGG
>CAZIWJ010000235.1:0-5552 GCA_964542855.1 uncultured Roseivirgaceae bacterium | reverse complement strand
TTGTAAGTCTTTTCTGTAAATATCTTATCGTGCTGCCAGTAACGAAAGCACAGGGTGGGCTCTTGCTGCTCCAGGTCACTTTCAATCATTAGGTAGCCTGTAAAAGAAAGGATCTTACGATGAAAGTTAAATTTTTTCAACCGGTCGTAAGATTTTGTCTCGCGTAAAAGGACTTCTACAATAAAATTTGGGTTAACGAGGGCATAAGCTCCACGTTGTAGCTTTTCTTTCTTAATATCACCGCAACAGATATGGATATCAGGAGTTAGCAATGCCTTTTCGCATGCAGGAGTGTAAAGTTTTACCTGACTGCTAAACAGATAGCAGCTCTTTTTTCTTAAGCAATCCTACAGAAATTTGATAAAGTTATTGCTGATAAAATTGTGTTCTGTGGTGGTTCCGGCCATGGCCAAAACCTCACCATCCAGGTACCTGTGCCTGATCCTGGTGTTCCTGCCCCAGTTTCAGGTATTCTTCAATGCTGTACTTTTCAACCGTTTGCTACATAGCGTGCTTCAATTATTAACTGGTAATTTATGAATTTTCAGAAGAACCGATGCTTGACGTAAATATCTAAGCTTAACGAATAGTCAGGTTAAATTAATGGTATAAGATAAAGTAAAGCCGGTTACTCTAACGCACTTCCCTGATTGCAACCCGGCAGCACCTTCATTGCGTGTGCGAAAGGTGTTCGTACTTAATGATGTAGGCTGCAATGAGAACCTGCTACAGTTGAATAGAATTTAACTGGATGGAAAGTTAAGCCTGAAATGCTAAATTTACCTATCATGAAAATACTTGTTACCGGCAGTAGTGGCCACCTGGGCGAAGCTTTGATGCGAACACTGGAAAACAGCAACCACGAGGCAACCGGTGTAGATCTTATCCCGGGAAAATTCACCCATTTCGTAGGCTCAGTAGTCAATCGTGCTTTTGTCCGGGAAAGGGTACGGGGTACGGAGGCCATCCTGCACACAGCTACCCTGCATAAACCGCACGTGGTTACCCACAGCCACCAGCATTTCATAGCAACCAACATTACCGGCACCCTGAACCTGCTGGAAGAAGCCGCAGCACAAGATGTGCGTTCATTCATCTTCACCAGTACCACCAGTACTTTTGGCGATGCCCTTACGCCGGAACCCCATGAGCCAGCTGCCTGGATTACTGAAAACGTGCAACCTATACCCAAAAATATTTATGGCATTACCAAAACGGCTGCGGAAGACCTGTGTTGGATGGTTCACAGAAATAAAAAGCTAAATTGCCTGGTGCTGAAAACTTCCCGCTTCTTTCCGGAAGAAGACGATAACCCCTCCAGAAGGGAAGCGTATTCCGATGTTAACCTGAAAGCTAATGAATTCCTTCACCGGCGGGTCGATGTACAGGATGTGGTCGATGCCCACTTGCTGGCTATGGAGCGGGCCCCGCTTATCGGTTTTGGTAAGTACATCATTAGTGCCATGGCCCCCTTCACTGCTGCCGATTGCCCGGAACTGCACCGGAACGCCCCGGCAGTAGTCCGGAAATATTACCCGGAGTACGAAGAATTGTACCGGCAGGCCGGGTGGAAAATGTTCCCGGCTATCGGCCGGGTTTACGTAAACCACAAGGCTGGGAAGGAAATAGGCTGGGTGCCGAAATACAGCTTTCAACACCTGTTAAACTGCCTGAGAGAAGGAAAAGACTATCGTAGCCCCCTTACCCGGCTCATCGGGAAAAAGGGCTACCATAGTAAAAAATTTAAAGAGGGTCCGTACCCTGTTTCAGAGTGAGTGGCTAACTCAAAGATTAATCATCGTCATCGTCATCGTCATCCGAATCAGAATCTAATGCATCTTTAATGTTACTCTCAATAGCATCGAGTAAGGCAGTGTTATTCTCCTCATCAACGCGAATGGTGCCATCCGTTAATTCAGCCCGGCTGAAATTTATACCGTTAAAAACCCGGTCGAGGTCGAGGGTCAGGATTAAATTCTTTACGTCACCGGCGTTAATGGTAATGTCATCTTCCAGTTCCAGTTCATAATCTTCTTCCGAACGAAATTCAACCGGGGTGCCACTACCACCGTTCGGTGCATAAACCAGGTCCATAACTACAGAGTAGCCCCCTTCCAGGATATCCTCAAATTCAATCTCTATTTCATTGTAAGTACCCGGCTCAATACTTACGGTATTCGGTGAAGGATTACTGGTTCCGGCCAGCAGGTCTACAGTATAGTTGCCTTCGTATTCCAGCTCTTCCGACGAATCGTCGTCGTCATCATCGTCATCTTCCATTTCCAGCTCAATTTCCGTGAGGCCAACGAGAACCCGGTCGTAGCTAAGGGCATCGTTCAGCATGCGGCCGTTATTTATTCCGGCAGCTGCACTTACGGCAGTAAACTGAACATTCAGGTTACCACTATTCATCTCCATATCATCATTGTCGCAGCTTGTTAGCAACAAGCCGCCCACAAAAAGAATTACTGTTAATAATCGCATAAATAATTGGTTTAATATTTTTGTGCTTCACCTGGGCATTAATTACGCCAGAATTACCTTTTAATACCCTTCATCCAGTTTTCCCCTACCGGGTTAAATAAAAAAGGAAAATTTATTCGTCTTCTTTTCGCCCCGTACAAGTCGGGTCATGAATAAACCTTTCCTCATCATTTTGAAATTTCCGGTCATTGCTCCTATTTTCCGGCATGAAAAGCTTAATTTTCCTCTTTTTATTGCTCGCCGTGCTGGGCTGCGATACCGAATCCGGCCCTGCTGAAACTTCTGCTGATTCGGCTAACATTCCCCACGGATCTATTACCGAACAGCTCGCATTCGTGAACGACGACGGTAATTTTTCTTCGGCCAACCAGCAGCTAGATACGCTTTTCAAGCTGTACATGGACTGGTACTATCAAACCTATCCTACCCGTGCCACCTACCGGGGTATTCACAAGTACAACCACCGCTGGGGCGATAACTCGCTCGAAGGCCGGCAGCGTGCCCTGGAACAACAAGGTGAATTCCTGGAAGCCGCCAAAACCATTAACCGCAAAAGTATACCGGAAGAAAACCGCATCAACTACGACCTGTTCATCCGTTCGCTCGAAGCCTCTTATACCCTCGATAGCCGCTTCCCCGAACAATTTGTTTCCATTAGCTACAGCAACCAGTTTGGTTTTCACCTCAGCCTGAATAACTCCCTGAAGCGCCTGCCCCTAAAAACCGACCTGGATGCAGGAAACCTGCTTTCCCGCCTTCGGGGTATTCCGGAACAGTTGGAAAACAACCGTAACAAGTTGCAGCAAGGGCTGGACCAGAACCTTACCATGCCTTACATCGCCATGGTGCAGGTACCCGATCAGCTTCGCGGGCTTATTAGCGAAGATGCTGCCAACAGTGTATACTACGACCCGGTAAGGAATCTGCCGGAAGATAATGCCATTAGTAACCCGGAAGCCCTGAAAGACAGCCTGAAGCAAGTAATCCTGAACCGCATTAACCCGGCGCTGGATAACTACCGGGAGTTTGTTGAAAACGTATACCTGCCCGCTACCCGAAAAACTTATGGGCTCAGCGAGCTCTCCGACGGACAGGCCTGGTACGCCGAACGCATTCGCTATTATACCACTACTTCCATGAGTGCGCAGGAAATCCACGAGCTGGGCATGCAGGAAGTACAGCGCATTCGTACCGAAATGGAGGCCACCAAAGAGGAAGCCGGTTTTCAGGGAAGCCTGGAAGAGTTTGAAGCGTTTCTTCGCACCGATCCGCAGTTCTACTACACCGATCCGGAAGATCTGCTATCTGGCTACCGGGATATCTGCAAGCGGGTTGATCCGGGCCTTACCAAACTGTTTGGCAAACTGCCCCGCAATCCGTACGGAGTGAAGGAAATTCCGGCCTACGCGGCCCCGTCGGCTACCACGGCATATTACAGCCGCGGTTCGGCCCGGAACAACAAACCCGGTTATTTTTATGCCAATACCTACAAGCTGAACAGCCGCCCGAAGTGGGAAATGGAAGCGTTGAGTTTACACGAGGCTGTTCCCGGCCACCACCTGCAAATTGCGCTGGCCCAGGAACTGAAAAACGTTCCCGAATTTCGTAGCACCCTGAATTTCACGGCCTTTGTAGAAGGATGGGGGCTATATTCCGAAAGCCTGGGGCCTCAACTGGGCATGTATACCAACGCCTACTCCCGTTACGGGCAGTTGAGCTACCAGATGTGGCGGGCCGTGCGACTGGTCGTAGACACCGGCATTCACTCCATGGGCTGGAGCCGGCAGGAAGCCATCGATTTTTTCAGGGCTCACTCGGGAAAAAGCCTGCAAGATATTACCGTGGAAATAGACCGCTACATTGCCTGGCCCGGACAAGCCCTGGCCTATAAAATTGGCGAGCTGAAAATCCGGGAACTGAAGCAGCGGGCAAAAGAAACCCTGGGCGAACAATTCAGCATTCGCGCCTTCCACGACGAGCTGCTCGGCGACGGCGCCATCCCGCTCGACATCCTGGAAGAGAAAATGAACCGCTGGATGCAGGAGGTGATAAACAGCAAAGGTTAGCTCATTGCACGCATGGATGAGGCGATTAACCGGGTTAGAAACAGGAGGCTTGTTCCTGTTATGGAGCCCTTCGTTGCGCTACTGAGAAAGTTATGGTAAAATGTGAAAGAAATGTACTCGGCGAGCAGCTGCAATGCGCGGCATGCAATGCGTGAAGGGCTTATTGTTAAGGGTCAGGTAGCCACAGCGCAATATGAGGTAGCCGGGGTGCAATGGCATAAATAAAGAACCGCTCGCGCGCGATTCCAATTTCTTAAGCCGTAACCACAAGCATTTAAAACTGAAACGTTATTGTATGGTTAAAAAGATGATTAAATTCCTGAAATAAATTAAACCATACTAACCAGGCATACGAAATCATTATACGGTCAGGTAAGAAAACCAAAAGCAAACCGGCGCAGAAATACTGTACCGTGTAATTAATGTTAATAATTAATTGCATTAAGGATACAAAGCGACCGTTAAACGGAGCATATGTTTTTACCGGGTTGTAAGCACCTGCTAAACAGAAAATGAGAAAAAAACAACATAATGTATTGTTTCGCGACCTCCTCATAAAACAGCTAGTTTAATAATTCCTGTTTATGGGAGGGTGACAGTTGGCTTATTTAATTTCAGTGCCCCGGAGTTAACTTACCCTTACTTAATTATTTACACAGATTATTTAACTGGTTAAGTTTACCGGGTTAGATGCCAATCTGTTAATTACAGGCGTATACAGATAAGCATTATTTTTGGGTTTATTAAACTTTGGTTTGTTTAACCGGACTGACAAACCGCCAATTAGAAAAACTAAATCAGCAACTCATTATGGCAGAAGTGGCTAACCAAAATCCTGAGCAAAAAGCCAGAGACCTGATTGATCAGATGCTAAAAGATGCAGGCTGGGCCGTTCAATCCAAGAATAAAGTTGACCTCTCTGCCAAAACAGGCGTGGCTGTTAGGGAATACCAAACTAATGTAGGACCTGCCGACTATGTGCTTTTTGTAGACCGAAAGCCG
>CAZIWJ010000234.1:0-5613 GCA_964542855.1 uncultured Roseivirgaceae bacterium | reverse complement strand
CGTATCCTTTCAATCCGAAACCTGCCATTACCCCGGTACAGTAGGCCGATAAATAGCTGTGCTTCCGGAAAGGTTCGCGGGCATATACGTTTGAGATGTGTACTTCCACTACAGGTACATCCAGCAGGGCAGTGGCATCGGCAATGGCTATTGAGGTATGGGTGTAGGCTGCTGCGTTAATAACAATGCCGGTGTAGTCGGATTGAAAGCATTCCTGTAACCGGGTAACAATTTCGCCTTCAGTATTCGATTGGAAATAATCGATAGTTGTAGCGGGAAATTGTTTCCTTAGCGTGAGGAGGTACTCGTCGAACGACTGGTTTCCGTATATTTCGGGCTGCCGGCTGCCCAGCATGTTCAGGTTAGGTCCGTTAATGATCAGAATTTTTTTCATTGAAGTAAATTTAACAATAAGTTACCTCTAAAAAAGACTATGGAACAACTAAGAATCGGTGGTGTACCGGAGCATTTTAATCTGCCCTGGCACCTGGCAATAGAAAACGACCAGTTTAACGGCCTCAGCGTACAGTGGACCGACTACCCGGGAGGAACCGGTGCCATGAGCCAGGCACTTGCTGATGGTGAAATTGATTGTGCGCTTATGCTTACCGAAGGCACAGTAGCTGAAATTACCCGGGGTAAACCTTTCCGTATTGTTCAGAATTATGTGGTTTCCCCTTTGCTGTGGGGCATTCATGTAGCGGCAAACCGTTCAATACAACATGAAAACGATATACGGGGAAAAGTATTTGCCATTAGTCGGTACTATTCCGGGTCTCACCTTATGGCCTTCGTAGATGCTGAAGTGCGCGGCTGGAATACCGATAACCTGAGTTTTGAAGTAGTAAAGGATATTAAAGGAGCTGAGCAAGCCCTTACGAATGGTAAAGCCGATGTTTTTTTATGGGAACAGTATACTACCCAGCCTTACGTTGATAAAGGGGTATTCAGAAGGGTAGGTGTACGGCCTACCCCCTGGCCGGCCTTTGTACTGGTAGCTCGTAATGATGTACTAGCAGGAAACAAGCAGGAAATTCAAGAGGTACAACGTACCATTAATGCCACGGCTAAAGAATTCATGGGTAATCCAGCAAACAGCATCAACCAGGTTGCTGAACGGTATAACCTGGATAAAAATAAAGTTGCCGACTGGTTTGGAAAAACCCGTTGGTCTACTTCCAGTGAAGTAGATCAGGCATCATTGAACCAGGTGGTTCGGATGTTAGTGAAAGTGGGCATCATAGAACACGAAGCTGCTCCCGAAAACCTGTGCAGTAACCTGGCGCACCTGGTTTAAACGGCAACTGCGTGGTTCTGATAGTACAATACTTCCAGTAAGGCATCGATAATGTTTTCGGTTCTAATTTTACCCAGGCCCCGGTAACGCATGCGCACAACACGGGCGTTTTCCATGCAGTAGAGGATTCTGCCCATCACTTTGTTGGTATGCGATTCCTTAAAAAATATTTCGTAGAGAGTTTGAAATTCCCCGTCGCTGTAACAGCAATTCATTTTCCAGGTAATTTCAGGGTTAACGCGAGAAATTTCCTTCAGTATCTCAATAACCGTTCGGCGGGTTACACTTTGTTTGCTATCCATATCCTCTAATTTTACAACTATCCTAAAATTTATCTGATAATATAATAATAATTGTAAATATTGCAATAGCAGCCCCGTATAAATTAATGGTTTATATTAATTTACCCGGTATGAGTTAGTTTGGGAAGTGCAAACAGCAAGGAAAATTTATATTTAGCTATTATTCCTTACGCGTTACCATTTAACCTTCTTCCACTACTTCACTGAAAATTCCCTGCCACGAACAGGAGCGTAAGCGTATGCGGGATTGAAATGGGTGTTTACCCCCAGCTCGGCTGTTCGGATTATTGAATCCTACCAGCGGCGACCAGGGCCGGGACTAAAGCCAGGTTACTCTTCTTTGAATAGGGCATTTTTCCAGAAAGTAACGCAGGCCTAATTAGCGTTGTACTTCTTCGAATATTTAATAAGTAACCCGTTTAATCTGTTACGGACTTCAATGGGAAGAACGAAGTTTTTTTGCTCCTTACTTTCGGTGATTTTTCCGGTTAACTGTGCACGGTAATCAGCGGATCGGTTGCTTCTTTAAGGGTACCGATTGAAGTGAGTTCCAGGCGGTGGGTTTCCTGTACCTTTTTCAGGAATGCCTGTTCCTGCTCCGGGGCCACGGCAACCAGCAGGCCCCCGCTGGTTTGTGGATCGCACAACAATGCCTTCTGCGAAGCGGTTAGGTTACTAATGTGGTGACCGTAACTGGCGAAATTCCGGTTCGTGCCACCGGGTATGGCACCCTGCTCGATGTACTGATCTACCACCGGGAAACGGGGCACCCGGCTGGCGTATACGTCGGCGCTGCATTTACTTCCCTGGCAAACTTCTGTTAGGTGCCCGAGCAGTCCGAACCCGGTTACGTCGGTCATGGCGTGCACATAATTTTCCTCGCTGAGTACTTCACCGATGTTATTCAGTTTCAACATGCTGTTCCTGGCCAGGGCCAGGTCGTCATCGCTCACCAGCCCCTTTTTCTGGGCGGTGGTAATAACACCAACACCGAGCGGTTTAGTGAGGAACAGCAAATCGCCCGGCCGGGCGGTATTATTACGTTTAATTTTTTCAGTGGCCACTGTACCGGTTACGGCCAGGCCGAAAATAGGCTCCGGTGCGTCGATGCTGTGCCCGCCGGCCAGCATAATACCCGCTTCCTTACAGGCCTGCCGCCCCCCCTGGATCACCTGTCCGGCTACTTCCGGGGGCAACTTATCGATAGGCCAGCCCAGGATGGCAATGGCCATTACCGGTTTTCCGCCCATGGCATAAATATCGCTAATGGCATTTACGGCAGCAATCCGGCCAAAATCGTAGGGATCATCTACTATGGGCATAAAAAAGTCGGTAGTACTGATAATGGCAGTACCATTACCCTGGTCGTATACGGCAGCATCATCTCTACTATGATTACCTACCAGCAGGGCCGGATCAGAAAAATTGAAAGGTTGGGCCGATAAAATTTCGTCGAGTACTTTGGGGGCTATTTTACATCCGCATCCGGCACCGTGACTGTACTGAGTAAGTTTAATGTTTTCGTGGGTAGTATTCATACCAGGGTATATTCGATTTCTTTACTAAATTCTACAAGCTTACGGGCATTTGCCGCTAAATTATTATCCGGGAGGGCCAGGTTATATAATATCGGTTTTTTTTCCAGCCCTTTGCGGTAGGCTTTATCGTAGTACAGGAGCATATTTTCGGCTACTACATCGAGTTTATTCTCCTCCAGGTCGTTGAGCGCCTGCTGGTGGCGCAGGTCGCCCAGTTTACGCTTTATTTTATGAACAGCTTCTGCCAGTTGAGCTTTACTGAACTTCCCGTACTCGTTCACCAGCCGATTAATCCGCAGTTCCAGTGGCACCTGCACGGCAATGGCCGGGGCAACCTTTACTTTATCCCAGAGTGGCTTGGGCATTCCCACCTTTCCGATGCTGAAAGACTCATCTTCCATCCACACCGGACGGTTTAAATCCAGCTTTTCCCATTCGTTATGAAGCAGGTTATGAAATTGTTCAGTGGTGGGCTGATCGGGTAAACCGAGCGATCCGAAAGCCGATCCGCGATGATGGGCCAGCCCTTCCAAATCGATAACCTGTTCGCCTTGCTTACGAAGTTCGTGCAACAATTCAGTTTTTCCCGAGCCGGTTTCGCCAGAAAGGATGGTGAGGCGGGCAGGTTGTTCGAAATATTCCAGGACGTAGTTCCTGTAACTTTTGTATCCTCCCCGGAGAAGCTGTACGTCCATACCGGCTTTTTCGAGCAGCCAGCCAAAGCTACTGCTTCGCATGCCTCCGCGCCAGCAGTGAACGAGTACCTTTTTTGCAGGTGCCAGTTCCAGGCTGGATTCTACAAAACCACGCATTTTAGGGCCTACAATGGTCAGCCCTTCGAGTACGGCTTCATCGCGCCCAACCTGCTTATAGGTTGTGCCAACTATTGCCCTTTCTTCGTTGGAAAATAGCGGAATGTTCTTTGCCCCCGGAATGTGACCGCCTTCAAATTCGCCGGGCGATCGTACATCTATAACAGGTGTATGTTGTGAAGCCGTTAAAAAATCCTGCACCAATAATTCCCTCATACTCATTAAAAAAGCCGGTTTGTATTTATTAACCGAATTTGAGGAAATTAGTTAAGAAAGAGGGGCTCTTTAGCCCCTGTAAAATGATCGGTGATTAAACAATTCTGGCCACGTTTAGTAAAGAAGAACTTACCGGTAGGCCGATTTCCTCGAAAAATGACTTCTTTAGTTTAAAGAGCATTTTACTTCCCTGCATAAAGAAACTGATACCGGCTCCTTTATCGATTAATTTACTCTTTTCACTAACGATAACTGTTTGACTTGAAGCGGTAGATGCGTTAATGTCTTCAATGTAGGAGGAATAAGCATCAGAAACATAAACCAGGTGGTAACTACTGAGCTCATCGGTGCTCGAAACCAGTTCTACTTCAATGCTCTTCCCCTGTGCCTTTCGTATTTTCAGAAAGTCGCGCATTTCAGTAAATTCATTGGAGGATTCACCGACGTAAGCTACTTTCAGGGAACCTGAAGTAGGAAACTCAATATACCGTAGGAAACTCCAGAGGTATATATTTCGAATCTGGTTCTTACCTACATCTTCGGAATAGCCTTTGAAACTTACCAGCAATAAGGTAACGGCAAATATTAGTACAAACTTTCTCATAACTACATTTTAGTTTGTACTCAAAGTATCAAAAGCTGTACCTACATAATGATGTGATGTTTTGCTATCGGGTGTAACCTACGCTAGTAAGGTTTCAGTAAAATAGTGGAAATATTCGGTAAACCGATCACCATTAGAGTGTTTAAGAGCCATACAATATTGTATACTTGCTTGTATTTACCAGATGAACTGTTCTTTTTAGTTCATTGTATACTGGTTTTGTAATCAAATAAAAAAAATGGTGCATCAGGAAATAAACAGGAAGCGGGCCCGTGAATCGAGGGCAGCCATTGAGAGGCTGTACATCACCATGAGGCATTTATTTAATCGGGGCAATTACAAGCCTTTTGGTGTTTCAGGGGAAGCCCTGCGTAATGCCCTGCTTACCCTTAGTCCTGAGATATACGGTTCAATAGCCGATGGGGAACGCGTGGAACTCGATGGTTTACTGTACGTTATCGAACGCCTGCCCAAAGGCATTGAAGAATGCCGGTTTGTTCGGCTTATCTCTAAAGAGGGATATAATGAGTCGAACTTTGAGGTAATTATCCCTCCCAAGCGCCGACGCAATTGTTACCGGATCGACAAAGAACAGATGTTCATTGAACTTACCCGTGGCAGGAGCGACATTTACGATATTCTCACTCACATTACGTTCCTGTACGTAGAAGCCGACAAAATACTGAAGCACAGTATGGACGCCAAGGGAAATCTTCGACGGGAATGGCACAAGCTGGAAGAAATTGTATTACAGGAAGAGCACGGGGAAGATTTTAATGTTGAAATTGCCTACACTTACCTTTCTACTATACTAGGCCGCACTTTCGAGGAAACTGAGGCAGCG
>CAZIWJ010000233.1:0-5618 GCA_964542855.1 uncultured Roseivirgaceae bacterium | reverse complement strand
CATAAAAGCGGGGATGAACGATTTTATATCTAAACCCTTCAGCCCCGATGAATTACTAATTAAGATGAGCCGGTATATTAACCTTGGTGTTGTTCCTTCACCTCTTTAATGCTCTCGAGCATCACTTCAATTACCCGGTTCATTTCCTCTGCTGAAATGGTAAGCGGGGGAACCAGCCGGATAACCGTTTCTGCTGCACAGTTAGCCAGTACTTTTTTATCGAGCATTTTGGCTACCACTTCTTTTCCCGGGAAGTTAAGCTGCACGCCAATCATCATACCCCATCCGCGTACGCCGATAATAGAAGGCTCTTCCCTGCTGGCTTCCACAATTTTACAAATGCTGCCGTTGCCAACTTTCCAGGCATGCTCCATGAGGTTTTCTTCTTCAATGGCTTCAATAGTGGCCAGTCCGGCAGCGCAAGCCAGCGGGTTTCCGCCGAAAGTAGTACCGTGGTCGCCCCAGTCGAGGGCATCGTTTACCACCTGGGTGCTGGCAATAGCACCAATGGGCACCCCGCCGCCCAGTGCCTTGGCCATGGTTACCAGGTCGGGCTTTACCGCATAGTGCTCGTAGCCGAAGAATCGTCCTGTACGGCCGATTCCGCACTGAATTTCGTCGAAAATCAGCAGTACGTTACGCTCGTTGCACAGTTCGCGCAACTTCTTCATGTAAACCGGGTCGTTAGGTACAATGCCCCCTTCGCCCTGAATGGGTTCAATAATTACCGCTGCCACGTCGTCGGTCATGGCGGCTTTCATGGCTGCAATATCATTAAAAGGTACCTGCTTAAAACCGGCGGGTATGGGGTCAAAGCCCTGCTGGTACTTGCGCTTTCCGGCGGCAATGGTGGCCATGGTGCGTCCGTGGAAGCAGTTCTCTATAGATAGTATGGTTCCGCCCCGCCCGTTTTTGTGGGCGTATTTCCGGGCCAGTTTAAAGGCGCCTTCCACCGCTTCTGCTCCCGAGTTGGAGAAGAACACGCGGTCGAGGCCCGAAAGTTCGGCCAGTTTTTTTGCCAGTTTGGCCTGGGGTTCACTGATGTAGAAATTGGAAATATGAATGAGCTTGGCTACCTGCTCCTGTACGGCCTTAACTACCCTGGGGTGGCAGTGGCCCACGCTGTTAACTGCAATTCCGGCCAGGGCGTCGAGGTACTCGTTGCCATTATCGTCCCATACCCGGGCACCTTCCCCGCGCTCCAGGGTAAGCGGGTAGCGGCGAAACACCTGCAGGTAAAAGTCTTTATCGATCGCTTGTAAATTGTCAGTACTTACTGCTGATTCCATATGCTAATTTCCGGTTAATAAAATAGATTAGATGGGGGCTCTTGTGAATATATAGTATATGATATGAAACGAGGCAAACAAGTTGTTGTTTAGTTTGGCCGGTATTCAACCCAGGTTACGGGGCCAGTCGCTCGGTTTTCCAGCTATCGTTGGGCTGCCGGGTATACAGTATCCGGTCGTGCAGTCGGCTGGGCCTTCCCTGCCAGAATTCTATTCGTTCGGGCTTCAAGCGGAAGCCGCCCCAGTGTGGCGGACGGGGAACCTCAGCGTCGTGGAATTTCTCGGTAAACTCTGCCTGGCGCTGCTCCAGTTCAGACCGGCCGGAAATAGTACTGCTTTGCAGCGATACCCACGCCCCGATGCGGCTGGCCCGGGGCCGGCTCTGAAAATACTCGTCCGAAACTTCAGGGGCTACCTTTTCAACCGGGCCTTCCATGCGCACCTGGCGTTCCAGTTCGGCCCAAAAGAATGTAAGCGCCACGTGAGGATGGGCAACCATCTGCCGGCCCTTGTCGCTGTCGTAATTGCTGTAAAATACCAACTGCTTATCCTGTATACCCTTCAGCAACACAATCCGGGCGCTGGGATGGCCCTCGCTGTTTACCGTACTCAGGTGCATGGCGTTTGGTTCGGGCAGTTCCGAATCCAGTGCCTGCTTAAACCAGGCCTGGAACTGATCTACCGGGTCGGGGAGCACATCGGTAATATCGAGCGACTGAAGGGTATAATCCTTCCTTAAATTTGCTATATTTTGGTTTTCCATGGCTAAAAGCTGTTAATTTCTTTTAACTAAAGCATTTAAGCCGGCAAAATAGTTTATTTCTTTCATTATAGTAACTGAACCATGCTATCATTAGGCGAACAACCAAAACCACGTAAAGGATGCCTGTTAATTTCCGAGCCCTTTCTTCCCGATCCTAACTTCGAACGAACAGTTGTACTGATTTGTGAACATAATATCGACGGCACCGTTGGGTTCGTGCTGAATAAACCTTCTACCAAGATGCTGCCCGATGCTGTTGATGAAGCTCAGAATTTCGATGTGCCCCTTTACGTAGGTGGCCCCGTACAGCAGGATACCCTGCATTTTATTCATTACGGAAACCTGCAAATCGACGACCGCCAGGAGGTGCAGCCCGGTATATTCTGGGGTGGGAACTACGAGCAATTGCTTACGGCAATTAACGTTCGCAAGGTAAATAAAGACCAAATACGCTTTTTTATGGGGTATTCCGGGTGGTCGGCCGGGCAGCTGGAACATGAAATCGCTGAAGGGTCGTGGATTGTTCATCCCCAGGCCGATATTAACCAGGTATTCCACCAAACGGCTGAACTGCTCTGGCGGGAAGTGTTGAAAGACAAGGGAGGGCGGTACAAGGCATTTTCAAATTATCCGACCGACCCACGATTAAATTAATTATTTTACTAATTTTGTAATACGAAATACAACCACTACGCCCTGTTTTTTACGGGGTTAGGCCAGCTGCAACAGAAACGGCCGCACAAGAGAATAATCAGAATAGAACGCTATGTCGGAAAGATCAGAACACAAGGACGCAGACCGTAAAACGGAATCTGAAATCAGAGAAGAAGAGAAAAAAGTAAACGAGCAGGAAAGCAAGGACGGGGAGAGTAGTACTGACGAACCCATTTCGTCCTCTTATACTTCTTCCGACAAACAAGCCACCGATACTACTGAAGAGCCAGCCCCGGCTTCCGATGAAACCAACAGCCCTGAAGAAGCAGAAGAAACCCCGCCCTTACCGGCCGGGGAAGCCCCGGTAGCCACTAACGAAACCCTGCCCGAAGACCAGGTAGTAAAAGCCAGTAAAGATGACGACCCGGTGGCCGAAGCGGAACAGGACCCGGAAGTTGACGAAAACGAGCTAAAGGAAGTGGCTATGCAGGAAGCCGTGGAGCGCGAACCGGAAACGGAATTACCGGCCGAAGAAGAAACTACCGAACAGCAAGCCGATCAAGCTGATAAGGAAGATGAAGGGGCTTCATCAGTTGAGGAAGATGCCGAATCGGAAGAAGATAACGAGCAGGAGCACATCGACTACACCGCCCTCAGCAGGGAAGAACTCCTGAAATTTGCCAAAGATTACAGCAACGAAAGTAACCTGCGGAAAGCCGACCGGGAAATGAAAGTACTGAAAAATGCCGTCGACGACAAGGAAGAAGAACTGCGGGCCGAGGCGCTGGAAAAATTCAAGGCCGAAGGGGGTGAGGAAGGCGATTTTGAGTTCAGGCACGATGAAATTTACGAGGAGATCGACCGCATATTTAAAGCGATCCGCCAGCAGCGCAGTAATCAGCTAAAGGTGAATGAAGCCACCAAGGAAGAAAACCTGAAACGAAAGCAGGATATCCTGGAAAAAATACGCGAGCTGGTCGATAGCGAAGAAACCGACATCAGCATTAAAGCCATTAAGGAACTGCAGCAGGAATTTCGCGATACCGGACCTGTACCTGCTGCCTTCAACCGGAACCTGTGGGGTAACTACAACGCGCTGATTACCCGTTTTTACGACAAGCGCAGCATTTACTTCGAGCTGAAGGAGTTGGACCGGAAGAAAAACCTCGACCAGAAGCTTCAGCTTTGCGAGCGGGCTGAGCATTTACTAAAGCTGGACAACGTGAAGCAGATGGTAAAGGAACTGGACGAGCTACACGAAGAGTACAAGCACATTGGGCCGGTACCCAAGGATGACCAGGAGCCTACCTGGCAGCGCTTCAAGGCGGCCTCCGATGCCATTCACGAACTGCGCAGGGAACAAACCGAATCTTTTAAGAAAGAACTGCAAGACAACCTGGCTGCCAAACAGGCTATTGCCGAGCAGATTCAGTCGTTCGTCGACTTCGACAGCGAAAGCATTAAGGAGTGGAACCAGAAAACCCAGGAACTGCTTGCTTTCCAGAAGCAATGGGAGGCTATTGGCCGTCTGCCCCGGGCGAACGCCAAGGAAGTGAATAAGTCGTTCTGGTCGGTATTTAAAAAGTTTTTCGCCAACAAGGGGGCGTTTTTCAAAAAGCTCGATGCCAAACGGGAAGAGCACCTGCAACTGAAGGAAGAGCTGGTGAAGCAGGCCGAGGAACTGAAAGACAGCACCGATTGGGAAGAAACCGCTAAAAAGCTGAAAGAACTGCAGCAGCAGTGGCGGGAAATTGGCCCGGTACCCGAAAAGCACAAGGACAACATCTACAAGCAGTTCAAGAACGCCTGCGATGCTTTCTTCAATAACCGACGGGCCCAGCACGCCGGGCAGGATGCTGAATACCAAAAAAACCTGGAAGCCAAGGAGGCAGTATGTGGTAAAATCGAAGCCATGCAGGATGAATCTTTTGATAAAGATCGACTGATTGAGCTGGCCCAGGAATTTCAGGGTATCGGTTTTGTGCCCCGCAAGGCTATAAAAGCTATTCAACGCCGTTACGAGCACGCTCTCGACGAAGTGTTGAATAAAGTGGAAGGGCTTGACGAAGCTGAGGAGCGCGACATCCGCTTTAAGATTCAACTGAGCCGGATGAAGCAAAAAGGTGGTAACCAGGGCCGGAAGATGAACAATAAAGAGCAGGCCATTCGCAAGCAGATTTCAAGACTGGAAGACGACATTGCTAACTGGAGAAATAACCTGAACTTTTTCACGGTAAGTTCGAAGCAGGGGGCAAAACTAACGTCGGATTTTGAGAACCGCATTGAAAAAGCCGAAAAGGAAGTGAAATTACTGCGCCAGCAGCTAAAAACCCTCCGCAAGGTAGCCCAGGAAGAGAAGGAATAAGTGCTGATTTACCGCAAACGATAAAAATAACTTTTTAAAGGTAAACCATATCTTTTCATTATTATGCATTGAATAGGAATACTAATTCGTTATGCGATAAAGAAAAACAAGTTATTTATTAGGAAATACACGCTACGATTTAAAAATACGTGCTACGATTCGAAAATACATCAACGGGAATAACAATATCTGAACAGGGATAATAATACGTTAGTTAGATTTAAAAAAATATAACAAGGCCTAATAAAACATGCAATTTCCTAACAAATCGGGGTACTTCTATAATAATTACAGGCATTTTCTTAATCAGCATTAAAAAGGCGAAGAAAAACCAGCCGCGGGCTAACGAAATGCGCTGGGGTGACCAAGGCCCGGAAAAGGTGGAGGGAGCATACAAAAAATAAAACTTTACGTGTTGCATTTAAAAACCGGCTTTCTATATTTGCAATCCGATTTAAGAAAAACACATCAGCCTCCATAGCTCAGCTGGCCAGAGCAACTGACTTGTAATCAGTAGGTCGTTGGTTCGAATCCGACTGGGGGCTCT
>CAZIWJ010000232.1:0-5662 GCA_964542855.1 uncultured Roseivirgaceae bacterium | reverse complement strand
TTTTACGCAAACTCCCTACCGCTTTTCCAGCGCCACCACGTTTTCCACGTGGTGGGTTTGGGGAAACATATCTACCGGCTGCACATCCGTAATGCGGTAATTTTCGGTTAGCAGGGCCAGGTCGCGCGCCTGGGTAGCCGGGTTGCAGCTAACGTAAACGATGCGTCCGGGGCCCACCTCCAAAATGGTTTGTACTACATCCCTGTGCATCCCGGCCCGCGGCGGATCGGTGATTAATACGTCCGGGTAACCGTTGCTTTCAATAAAACCGGGGGTTAGCAGGGCTTTTACATCCCCGGCGTAAAAAGAAGCATTGGTAATATTATTCAACCTGGCGTTTTCACGGGCATCTTCTATGGCTTCGGGTACGTATTCCAGTCCGACCACTTGCCTGGCATCTTTTGCAACGAACTGGGCAATGGTACCGGTTCCGGTATACAGATCGTAAACCGTTTCTTTGCCGGTAAGGTGGGCAAAACTACGGGCTACCTTATACAATTCGTACGCCTGCTGGCTGTTGGTTTGGTAAAAAGACTTGGGGCCAATTCGGAAATGCAAACCCTCCATTTCTTCCGTAATGTAAGGCAGGCCGGAGAAGCAAACCACCTTTAGGTCGTTAAAAGTATCGTTCCGCTTGGGGTTGTACACGTAGTTCAGGGAGTTGATTTCCGTAAAATACCCTTCCAGGTACTGCATAACCTGTTGTATTACGTCTTCCTGCGCATCCTTGCCAAATTGCACAATAACCATGGTTTCGCCGGTGCTGGTGGTACGGATTACCAGGTTGCGGATCATCCCCGTATGGTTTTCCAGGTTGTAAAACGGAATATTGTGCTCGTCGGCAAAGTTTGCCAGCCCGTTCCGGATGGCATTGGAAGGATCGCTTTGCAGGTAGCAGTGCTCAATATCCAGCACCTTATTAAAAGCCCCGGGCTTGTGGAACCCGGCGGCGTTTCGGTTCAGGTTTTCACCGCTTTCAATTTCCTGCCGGGTAAGCCAGCGATTACTGGTAAAAGTAAACTCCAGTTTATTGCGGTAGTAAGTCTGCTTCTCCGAACCCAGGATAGGCTGCACGCCGGGGTAATCGAGCTTACCGATGCGCTGAAACTGGTCAACAACCTGCTGCTGCTTAAATTCCAGTTGGGTAGCGTAGGGCAGGTGTTGCCACTTGCACCCCCCACAATCGGCAAAGTGGCTGCAGAACGGCTCTATTCTTAAACCGGACAGCCGGTGGAAGTGGATCGGGAACCCCTCGAGGTGGCTTTTCTTTTTTTTGGTAATCCGCACATCCACCACATCGCCCGGGGCAACTTCGCTAACGAATACCACCTGCCCGTTATTTTTGGCCACGCATTTGCCTTCCGCGGCCACCCGTTCAATGAATAACTCCTCCAGTACTTTCTTCCTTCTGCCCATAAATGCTTAATCTTGTCGATCCTGGTTTGCCCTGTTCACAAAATAATGCAACAGATTTAGCAATGCTTTTGATATAAGGTGCAAAAGTAATTACTTTTAAAAAACTCATGATAATTATGCGAGTTATTTGCTTTCGCTGCTTACTGCTAACTATCCCTGCCTTTTTTCTCTACCTGAATACCAGCGTTGCCAGCCACATTGTAGGCGGAGAGTTCGAACTGGAGCACCGGGAAGGGTTCGACTACGAACTTCGCATGATCCTTTATTTCGATGAAATTAACGCCAACCCCGGGGTGAAAAGCAACGACCAGAACGTGGTGGTTTATATTTACAGCAAGCGAAACGACGAATTCATCCGTGCCATTTCCCTTCCCCGGGTTGCCCTCGATGTACCGGTTAATTATACTAATCCCGCATGTGCGGTAGGAGATCTGGTTACTTCCAAAATGCTGTACGCCCGCTCGCTTACGCTGAGTCCTGAAGTTTACGACGATCCGGAAGGGTATTATGTGGTGTGGGAACGTTGCTGCAGGAACTACACGATAACTAACGCCCGCAGTAACGTGCCGGTTTCGGCCGGTGGGTCGGGGCCGTATGCCGGACAAACGTTTTACCTGGAATTTCCTCCCGTTGTAAAAAACGGACTGCCATTCGTAAACAGTACGCCCGAGCTTTTTCCTCCTCTTAGCGATTACGCCTGTAAAGGCCTGCCTTTTTACTTCGATTTCTCCGGTTCCGATAAAGATGGCGACTCCATTGTTTACCGTTTATCCGAACCCATTAATACCTCGCAGGGCATAGCCATTCCGGCCCCGGTACCGGCCAGCCGGCACGAGCCGGTGCAGTGGAATGCCGGCTACGGTTTAGATAACATGATTCCGGGCCAGCCGGCACTGAACATATCGGAAGAGGGAATTATAGGCGTTACGCCTTCACAAACGGGTTTATTTGTATTTGCCGTGAAAGCAGAAGAATACCGCAACGGGAAAAAAATAGGAGAGGTAAGGCGCGATTTCCAGATGCTGGTGCTCGACTGTGAACAAAGCGCAGCCCCTGAAATTGGGGTAAGAAGACGGGGAGGAACTTCTTTCCAGCCGACCCTGACCACGGTTTTTTTCTCCGAAGAAACCCCGGCCAGCGAGCGTTGCCTGGAAGTGCAGATTACCGACCAGGACTTTTCTTCCCCGCTGGGAGAAAGCCTGTCGTTACGCGCCCGCCTGCTCGATGAAAACCAGCGTTACATTACCGACCTTCCGCTTTCTGAAAAGGTATTTACTAACGCAAAAGGCCCGATTACCACCCAGGTTTGCTTCGATCAGTGCCCACCCACCCGAAGTGGCCGCTTCTACGTGGATATTATTGCCTTCGATGATGCCTGCGCCGTACCCCTGCAGGACACTTCGAGGGTTCCCGTGCAGATGCCGAAAATAAGCAACAGCCCTCCCCGGCTATTCATTAACGGGCAGCCCGGCCAGGCAGCAGTAAACGGCATCGTTGTTACCGGCGACACCCTTCGTTATTCCATCCAGGGGCTTGATGCGGATGGCGACTCCCTGTCGCTTAACGTAAACCCGAATGGTTTTAACCTGAACGATTACAACATGGAAGTAAACGTGCTGAGTAATGAACCGGGAAACCTGGAAGCAGAACTGGTGTGGGTACCCGATTGTAATGAGCAGGACTTTTCAGTATTCACCAGTTTTCTGCTGGCGCTAACGCTGGAAGATGCCGATCCCTGCGGATTACCCGATTCCAGGCGTTCCACGCTTAGCTTAGGCGTGGATATTCCTGATTTTAAAAGCCCGGAATTGTTTTTCAGCGGGGTAAGCTCTTCCGGCCGGGCTACGGTTAACCTGAACGACACCCTTAGTTTCCTGGTGTTTGGGATTGACCCCGATAACGGCCCAATAGATTTACGGGTAGAAGATGCCGGGGTAGACCTTAATGCCATCGGGGCCAGTTTTACCGATACCAGTAGTACCAGCGGCCAGGTTCAAAGCTCCTTTACCTGGGTGCCCAACTGCGATAATATTTCATCTTTCGAAGCCAACGGAGTGGCCAGCTACACGGTAAACTTTGTTGCGCAGGATGCCGGTAACTGCAACGCACCCGATGTTGCACCCGGCGAGGTACTTATTGAAGTGCAGCCGGTGCCCAACCAGCCTCCAACGGTGAGAGTGGCCGAACTGGGCCAGCCAAACCGCCTCACCATGGCCGTGAATACCAACGAGGTGCTGAATATACTGGGGGAAGATAACGACCCGGATTCCATTTCCCTTACCCTGGAAAATATTTATAACGGCGAAGAACGGGTTAACCCCGACGAGCTGAATATTGCATTTAACAACGTGGAAGGACTGGGCAATGTGGTATCGCCCCTAACCCTGACTCCAACCTGCGAAGTATTAACCAGCAGAAATACCGATTCGGCCAATTTCCGACTGGTATTCCGGGTAGAAGACAAACAATGCCTGAACCCGGAAAACGACACGCTGAGCCTGGCGGTTGATGTGGTAGATGAGCCGGTTAATTTCGAGCAGTTTCGGCCCGATAATGCGTTTACCCCGAACGGCGATGGGTTTGGCGATGAGTTCTTTCTGCTGCCGGATTCAGAATCTGACTTTCGTTTATCGCCGGAAGAGTATCTTCCCCCGGGAAACTGCTTTAACCAGTTCGATAACATTACTATTTACAACCGCTGGGGTGGGGTGGTATTCCGGTCCAGGGACCCGGCCTTTAAATGGGCCGGTACTAACCAGCCGGCGGGGGTGTATTATTATACCCTGGAATATACCCTTGATAACTACAAAGGGGCAATAAACCTCTACCTGGAAGAATAGATTAAAAAAATACATTACACCTTATCAGTTAGTTCTTACCGGCAGCGTTCTGTAATCAGGAATATATTTCTTATATTTTGGTTTAGCATTATTCAATAGCAGGATAATTTTAGCGGAGTTAATCAGTAATGGCCTTTTTACCTGTACTAAAGTCTTGTTGTTGATGCTAACCAACAAAAACCAACAGTTACTATGCGAACATTAGTTCTGAGCCTGCTACTGCTTGTTTCCATTCAGGCATATAGCGCGCGGATTCTCATTCCGATGGATGACGACCAGAAAAATCATTTAAAAGCCTACGGCATTACCTACTGGATGCTGGAAAGAAATATCGTGGTCGACTGGTTACTGAACTACCGGGGGGGCAGCTTTATGTGCGACTACGGCCAGTCGATAGAAAATGAACTGGTGATCAGGGGAGTGAGTTACACGGTAGTATCCGATGCTGAATCGATGCAGGTCGTTAACCAGATTGCCAGCCCGGCTTCTAATATGGACCTGATGAAGCTGGAGAAGCAACCGAAAATTGCGGTGTACTCTCCGAAAAGTAAGCAGCCCTGGGATGATGCGGTTACCCTGGCCCTGACTTACGCCGAAATTCCCTACGACGTTTTGTTCGACGATGAGGTAATGTACGGCAAGCTGCCTGAGTACGATTGGCTGCACCTGCACCACGAAGATTTTACCGGGCAGTACGGCAAGTTTTACAAAATATACCGGAACCACCCCTGGTACATTGAGCGGCAGCGAAAATACGAGGAAACAGCCCGTAAGCATGGGTTTAAAAAAGTATCTCAACTGAAACTGGCAGTAGTTAAAAAAATAAGAAACTTTGTGCTGGGTGGCGGGTTCATGTTTGCCATGTGTTCAGCAACCGATACTTACGACATCGCCCTGGCGGCAGAAGGCGTTGATATTTGCGGCCCCATGTACGACGGCGACCAGGCCGATCCTAACGCCCAGCAACGCCTGAATTTCGACAATACTTTTGCTTTCCAGGATTTTCAGATTGAAAGTAACCCTTTCCAGTACGAATACTCAAATATAGATATGTATGCCCACGAAAGGGGGCTTACGCAGGAAAATGATTACTTTAACCTGTTCCAGTTCTCTGCCAAGTGGGACCCAATCCCCACAATGCTCACGCAAAACCACACGCAAATTATTAAAGGGTTCATGGGGCAGACTACCGCTTTCAGGAAGTCTTTAATTAGGCCGGAAGTGGTAATCCTGGGCGAAAATAAATCGGTAGGGGAAGCCAAATATATTCACGGTATTGTGGGTAAGGGGTTCTGGACTTTTTACGGGGGGCATGATCCTGAAGACTACCAGCACCGGGTAGGGGAGGCACCAACCGACCTGAACCTGCACCCGAATTCTCCCGGCTACCGGCTTATCCTGAATAA
>CAZIWJ010000231.1:4280-5669 GCA_964542855.1 uncultured Roseivirgaceae bacterium | reverse complement strand
GTAAAAGAAGAAAAAACAGCGCCTCACAACGCACATAACTTATTGCGGAGAAATTAGTAATTTCAGGTAACCGGGTTGCCATGCAAAAAGCCAGTGCTTCGAGAACCGCCACAGGGTATACACGCAAACTGTTAACCACAACGTAAGCATACAATGAAAATTGACAGCAAGTTAGAGGAATTACCCCTTACCAAAACCAATCCGAAAACACTGGAACCCTTATTTGGAAATAAGGACATTCTGCCATTTTGGGTGGCTGACATGGAATTTGAGGTTGCAAAACCAATACAGGAATCCTTAAAAAACCGCATTTCAAATTCAGGTTTTGGTTATGAATACAAACCTGACTCTTTCTTTGCTGCTCAACAAAAATGGTTTCATTTTAATTACGGAATTAACTTAAACAGAAATCACTTAATTTTTAGCCCGAGCATTATAACTACTATTTCTATTGTAATTGAAAACTTCACATCAGAAAGCAATGGCATAATTATACAACCGCCAGTGTACATGGAATTTCGTGATGTAATAAGAAGCACCAAACGCAGAATTGTAAAGAATCCACTTATACTTAATGAAAAACAGTACCAAATCGACTTTCAGGACCTGGAAGAAAAAGCAAAAATAGAAAACAATAAGGTGCTGATTATTTGCAACCCTCACAATCCAGTTGGCAGGGTTTGGACGAAAGAAGAATTAAGCCGAATTGTTAAGATTTGTAAAGAAAATGATTTGCTTCTCGTTTCAGATGAAATACATAAAGATATTATCCTTTTCGGCAATCAGTTCACTTCTGCCTTACATTTCATTAATGATTATGACAAAATAATCGTTTGTACCTCTGAGGCTAAAACGTTTAATCTTTGCGGTATATCTGATTCTATGGCTATCGTTCCCAACAAAGATGTTAAAAGCCTCATCGCTGAAACATTTAAAAAGTATAATTTAGGAAGGACCAATGCCCTAACGCGAGTTGCTATGGAAACGGCTTACAATCAGGGGGGGGCCTGGTTGAAAGAAGTAATACATGCCGTTGAACATAATATTGACAGCGTAGAAACAGAATTAGCACATTCAAACATTGAGTTAATAAAACCTGAAGGGACTTACCAGGTGTGGCTAGACTTTAGAAATGTTTACAAAGACACTAAAGAGATGTTTACCCATTTAACGGATAACGCTGGCGTCGGACTCAACGCCGGGCATTGGTTTGGCCGTGAAGGCGCACTATTTATGAGAATGAACATTGCAACTTCTAACAAAAAGGTGACCAGCGCGATAAAAAAAATAGTAAAAGCAGTACCTGACATCACATAAGAGGTGAAACGTGCTTGGATCAGGACATAATATTATTCATCATTGAAGAAATTGATTCAGAAAGCTATGAAT
>CAZIWJ010000231.1:0-4180 GCA_964542855.1 uncultured Roseivirgaceae bacterium | reverse complement strand
TACTGCCCGGGCGCAACTGAAGACCGGGAAACGACAAAATCGGTCGACTTGCGTTTCTCACCGAACCATAAAAATCAACATTCATTCCCCGGTACAAGCCTAATGTTCAAAAATGTACCGGTTACTTGCACTCTCCTCCTTTTAAGTTTCCAACTTTTCGCTCAAACGACCATTAACTGGGAGAAGGAAACTGTAGCCGAAGGGCTGGAATGGTGGCGTGCCGATACGGAGTTGTTCAATGCGCCACAATTTATAAGCGTGCTGAAGGCCAACCTAAAAAAGCGCGAACTCACGCTGGTGTACGAAGCAGAGGAAAGCCAGCCCACCAGTGAAATGGCCCGGGCCGTAGGGGCCCTGGGCGCGGTAAATGCCGGTTTTTTTGATATGAAAAAAGGGGGGTCGGTGGCTTTCATTAAAGTAGACGGTCAGTTACCTGCCACCGATACCAGTCAGTGGAAAGTTACTGACATACTTAATGGAGCCCTTTTAATTAAACGCAGCGGTCGGCTGGAAGTAGAAATGGCGGGCAACTATGCCCGCTACGAAAAACGCAAATACGACGATGTACTGATTACGGGCTCCCTGCTCCTGGATGAAGGTCAGCCTCAACCGCTGGCCGAAAGCCAGTCTTTCGTGCATAAACGGCATCCCCGCACCTGCCTGGGGATAACAGACCGAAATACTGTTTTACTGGTTACGGTAGACGGGCGGCACAAACAAGCTGCCGGCATGACACTACCCGAACTAACGGCGCTTATGCAGCAAATGGGTTGCCACGAAGCCATCAACCTCGACGGTGGCGGATCTACCACTATGTGGTTGGGTGCAGACCAACGGGGGGTGGTTAACCATCCTTCAGACAATAAACAATTCGATCATGAAGGGGAGCGGAAAGTAGCCAATATTCTGGTGGTTCGCTAGTTTCAACATTCCGCTGGTGGTCCTTCTGCCAGGTGCTAATTTGAGTAAAATAGAAGCGCAACATTGCCTGGCGATTAATTAATTCGTTGGGCAGAATTACGAATCGACGGCAGTTTATGCGATTTGTACCCTTGAACATTTTCAGATAAAGATAGACCAGAATCGCCCTAGCATTGGCTGGAAAGGTTATTTGCAATGCGTAATTTAATCTGGTATTCCTGAAGAATGTAAAAGGCAAAGCCGATGGAGCTTAGCCGGGCGTTACATTCAACCACCATATTTAACACCCTGCACAAATAAACCCTGTTTTTTTCTTAGATTAACAAATTGGTACCTGATATAAATTGCAAATCACATGAAGAAGGTTTCTTTAGTTTTATCCGGGGGAGGTGCAAGGGGCATCGCACACGTAGGGGTTTTGGAAGAGTTGGAAGCGCAGGGCTTCAGCATCCACTCAATAACAGGGACTTCTATGGGAGCCGTAGTTGGTGGAATTTATGCAGCTGGAAAAATGAACGAGTTTAAAAAATGGATTTTAAACCTGGATAAAGTCGACGTTTTTAATTTAGTAGACTTCACACTTTTTGATAGTGGCTTCATTAAAGGAGATAAGGTGTTTGAAGAATTGTCTGCCATCATCCCCGATCATCAAATTCAGGACTTACCCATCCGGTTTTCGGCAACCGCCACTGAATTAATGAGTAGAAAGGAAGTGCTTTTCACAGAAGGGAGCCTGTACAGTGCAATGCGGGCATCGGTATCAATTCCAAACGTTATCACACCCGTGAAAAGTAAAGGTTCGATATTCGTTGATGGAGGGGTGGTAAATAATATTCCCCTCGTTCACGCACGGCGAATAGACCATGATCTGCTGGTTGCAGTTAATGTAAACGCAGACATCCCTGTGCCCGAAAAGAAACAGGAAAAAGCGAAAGAGCAATCTTTTTATCAAAGGACCCTCGATAAGTTTAATGAGAACCTGAGCGAATTATTCCCCAACGATAAAAATGACAACTTAAGTTATTTCGATATCCTGAATATATCATTTGAACTGATGAGGGATGAAATGGTGCAGCTATCGCTTAAAAATAACCCCCCCGACATCCTAATAGAAACATCACGGTATAGCTGTGATATGTACGACTTCTACAAAGCAGAAGAACTGATAGAAATGGGGCGTGAAGCAACCAGAATAAGCTTAAAAGAAAACGAAGGCCTCTAAAAGCTTAACGGTAAGCGAATAATGTTTGTAGTTCACAACCCGGCTAACTTGCAGGGAAGCGTTACAGCCTGGAAAAGGGGAATCTCACTACTAATGAGTAAGTTAATGGTGAGTATGGAACCTTCAATGTCCCCTGCCCTGCTCCGGTAAAAGCAGGAAGCCAGCGGAATCAAAACAGCTGTTTTTGGGTTTACTTACCGGTTTGTATCCTCTGAAGTAACAACATGTCGCTATTCTGGTCTGTCGGTTCGAGTAAATTATCAGATATTATCTTCGGAGGAAAATACATCGCCGAGCACCATGCCCTGCTAATTCGTGACCGGGATCGGATCTTCATCGAAGACCTCGGCTCTACTTTCGGTACGTACGTAAACGGAGATGCCATTAAAGGAAAAACCGAACTGTTTGCGGGCGACCGGGTGAAACTCGGCCCCCAGTTGTTTCACTGGAATGATTATGTGTACCAAAAGGCAACGGAAGAATCGACTCCCATCCACCTGAAAGACTTATTTATTCCGTCGGGAACGATCGACTGGCAGGATCTCAAATACATCCTTTTCATTGCATCAGGAATAGCAGTGTTAATTCCCGTTAGTGTGCCGGCTTTCCTCATGTTCGTGGAAAAACAGGTTAATAAGCAAACGGGATACCTTATTAACCTGATGCAGTACAACAACCTGATTATCATTGTGCTTGCGCTTATTAGCGCGTACGTTGCCCTGAACCTGGCCCGAAAGGGCGTTAAAAACTGGCTACGCAGGCGGAAGGAACAGTAATGAAATTAAATGGCAAGTGCCACCCGCTGCAAACTAACCGAACTTACATCAGGAGAAATTACCTGCCAGGCAACGCAAAAGCATTGCCCGGGCAATTATCCGGTTGTATGCAGGTAACCACTATTAGTGAACCAGAAAGAAGGCATTAAACCGGTTGCCGCTTCCTTCGGCTTGAGTAAACACTCAGTCCGGTTACAGTAAGCAGGATCAGGGCCATACCGAAAACCTGAATGGTAGTGAGGGGTTCGTTCAGCACTACTACTCCAAACAAAGAAGCAGTAACCGGTTCAACCATGGCTAAAATAGAAGCCACTGCCGGTGCAGTATAGTTCAGGCCAGTGATGTAAAAAACGAACGACAAGCCTGCGCCGAGTACGCCCAGTGTAATGAACAGAGGCAGCCTGGCCGATTGCAATACAGCGTAAGTTTGGGAAGTATTACTCAATAAGCTTAAAGTAAGTACTACAATAATAAAAGTAACCACTAAAATAGCCTGCGGGCTGCCGTGTGGAGCCGCGTACTTGAACCCGAAAATAAAGGCAGCGTACGACAGGCCGGAAAGCAGGCCAGCACCTGCGGCAATCAACGTTACGTTGCCTGCACCCACCTTGTAAATTTGGGTGAGGAGGCCAATACCAATTAAAACCATCACCATGGCCATCCACTTTGCGGGGGTTTGCTTTTCTAATTTTAGTATAAAGGAAATCAGGTAAACAAACACCGGGGCGCAGTACATGAGGGTGGCGGCCACAGCCACACTACCTTCTGCAATACTTAAGAAGTAAAAAGCGAAGTTACCAGCAACGCCCAGTCCGGCCAGCATCGACCATTTCCAAAGGCGCCGCGTGGCCAGCCCGTTTCCCTTAGGTTTTAGTGCCAACCATACCGAAACGAACAGCAGGCCAATACCTCCGCGGTACAACGACACCACGAAAGCATTCCAGCCGTCATCCATTAAAATGCCGCCAATTCCGCCCGACAGCCCCCAGCACAGGGCGGCTATTATTACCAGCGTTGTATTTAAATTCAAAGGTTACTGGTGTTTTAATTCATAAAAAGGTTTAACAAAAGCCCGGCAAGTAGCAAAGGAAAAGCAGGCTCGCTCTTCATTACTTACAGAGATAGGATATTGTTTAATTTATCGGTAATCAGCATGGGATATGCAGGCTGTAATTCACTGCAGTTTGGTGCTAAAACCGACTAAGTACGGCCGGTTACCGAACACCAGAGAAAGAAAAGAATTGTATATTGGATTAAGATT
>CAZIWJ010000230.1:0-5678 GCA_964542855.1 uncultured Roseivirgaceae bacterium | reverse complement strand
CAATACCGGCAGCCTGGCCGGCTCTAACCTGGCCATTACCGTAAATGCTTCCGCTACGCTTGCTCTTAATAGCAATAACAACGAAACCTTATCAATTGGCAGTAGCAGTGCCCTAACCGTTAACGGAACGTTGCACACGGTTGCCGAAGGTTCTTCCGATAGTAACATCGACGCAGTAGCAGTTGCCACAGGGGGAAGTTTTACCCTCAGCAGCGGGGCTACCCTGAATGCCGGCAATTCAAACGGGGTTAGTTCGGCTATTGTAAACAACGGAGGTACCCTAACTTTCGACCCGGGAGCCAGCTATATTTTATCTACTACTAATACCGATTTTAGTACTGGTTTTGCAACTCCGGGAATTTCAACGGTGAATAACTTAACCGTTACCGCTAATTCGGACGATATTTACGACCTGGACATTGACTTAACCCTTAACGGCAACTTAACCCTTACCAACGGAACGCTCGATTTAAATAGTAACACCCTCACCCTGAACGGCACCGTTACCCGTAGCACGGGCGGTGAACTTGCTGCTGATTCTACCGCCAACCTGGTTATCGGCGGCAGTGCCGGAACCATCGACCTGAGTTCAACTGCCCTCACGCTCGGTAATTTCACCGTTGAGTCGGGAGGTAGCGCCACGCTCGGCTCTGCCATTGAGGTGTTTAAATACGCCACGGTCGATGGCTCGCTAACCACCGGCGGTAACCTTACCCTGAAATCGGATGCTAATAATACCGGCTCGCTCATCCAACCAGGAACACTAACCGGGAATGTAACCATTGAGCGCTTCTTCGATGGGGCAGCGGCCAATGTTTCGGGTCATTTCTTTTCCTCTCCTGTAGCCAGTGCCGACCTCTCTACCATTACCGTAGAGGGATTTAACGCCCTGAGTTACGATGAGAACGGCCCTGCCCTGAACAGCCCGGCTACTACGGTAGGTCTTTACAAGCGGGTATCGGGAACCATGAACGTTGGGCAGGGATACTTTACCGGGAACGACAACGACCAGACCATCGCCTTTACCGGTGTACCCAACAATGGGCCGCAAACCGGTAAATCGTTCGATGGTACGGCCGGCCTTACCTTATCCGATATTGTTACCAACAGCATTGGCGATGGCTGGAACCTGATTGGAAACCCCTACCCTTCAGCCATCGACTGGTCTTTGGTAGCTACCTCCGGTTTGGCCAACGGCGGCGCGGCCTACGTGTGGGATGAAGATGCCGGAAATTACGTATCCGGAACCGACCTGATCATCCCTTCTTCCCAGGGCTTTTTTGTGCAGGCTAACGCCGACGGGGCTACCGTAGATTTTGCCAACAACGACCGGGTAACCACCCAGGGGGCCAACGATCAGTTTTCGGTTTCCCGTTTAACCGCCGGGCTGCCGGAACAGGTTTTAGAATTAAAGGTGCAAAACCTCAATTCAGCCAATTCAACCTCCGACCGCACCCGCATTATTTTCCGGGAAAGGGCTAACCCCGATTACAGCGAAAATGAAGATGCCAAGAAGTTTTTCGGACTTAACCGGGCTCCCAGCCTCTATACCCGCACCCCAAAGCAAGATGTTTACACTAACGTGCTCCCTTTGCCCCAGGTCGGCGAACAGGTTATCGTTCCCCTGTACCTGGAACCCGGTAGCACCAGTAATTTTACCCTGGGTGTGTTAAATAATATCCAGAATTACGGACCTTCGTTTCGCATTTACCTGGAGGATACACAGGAAAACCAGCTGATCGACTTAAAGCAGCAACCGGAATATACTTTCAGCAGCAGCACCACCGATTCAGCCGCGCGTTTCAACATCGTATTTTCTACCGATGCCATTACCTCGGTTCGGGATATTGAAAAGGTGAAAAACAGTTTCCGGCTTTTTGCTGCCGGTAATACCGTTTACCTGCGAAGTAATCAGTTTATTAATAATGCCCGCATTACTGTACTGGATGTAACCGGGAAGGTGCATTTCAAACAGAACTATTCGGGAACGGGCAATACTGATATTCCGTTACCCGTGCTTAAACGCGGCATTTACTTTGTACAGGTACACAGCGACCAACAATTTATATCAAAAAAGATTTTTATTGAATGAAGATGATTCTTTTTCGTGCAGCCGGGGTATTCTTCGGCACCCTGCTTTTAATGATTATTCCTGTTATTAGCCAGGCCCAGGCCCCGCCGCCAAACAGAGACCAAATTCCCATCGACGGCGGCGTATCTGTACTACTGGCTGCCGGGGCCGCTTTTGGCGCCCGGAAAGTTTACCAGCACTACAAGGGGCAACCACCCGCAGAGGAATGACAACCAAAGTTCTTCAGTCGCCGGCGCAGCGACAGCTGATTTTTTTCCTGTTCAGGGCACTGGGCATTTACCTCGGCTGGTTCCTGCTGTATAACTTCTGGCTAAAACCGGAAGGAACGCTTGACCAGCTGCTTACCCGCACCCTGGCCGAGGTCAGTACATTCCTGTTGAGAAGCAGCGGGCTGTTGGTCAGTTTCACTCATTTACCGAACCTCACTACCTTGCAGGCCGAACTGGCTTCGGGCGGTAAAGCCATTCTGGATATTGCCCACTTCTGCAACGGGCAGGTGTTGCTTGCCCTCTTTGCCGGCTTTATACTTTCTGTACCGGGAAAGCTAATCCAGAAAGCCTGGTTTATTCCCGCCGGCATGGCCGGTATTTTCGGGTTGAACGTGTTCCGGGTATGCTGCCTGATGATGATCCAGGTGCATGCGCCCGAGTGGCTCGACTTTAACCACAAGTATACCTTTACCCTGCTGGTTTACGCCGGCATCTTTAGCTTATGGATGATTTGGGTAAAGTACTTCCTGCCCCGCAGCATTTAACCACCCCCGAATAAACTGCTGTTAATTTTCTTCCGTAAATGGTTTACCAGCTCAGCAGGTTGAATGCTGTTAATTTCATCGATTACACTCAGCAGAAAACGGTCGATATGAATAAACTTACCGTTTACCGGTCCTTCCCAGTAATATTGATCGTCGTAACGGGTTAAAAACCGCTCCGCATCGGGAAACTGTTCCAGCAGCAGGGTTCCGGCCCGGATGCTCAGGCCCAGGGTTACGCCGGTAAAGTTCTCATCCTGGATTCCGAATACATCGCGCGATATCGGTACGTGTTTGCCCGAATGTTCAAAATCACTATCGGTGAGTATCACCCAGTTAATGCGGTTGATCCGGAAATCGCGTACAGCTCCTTTCTGAATATCGTAGGCGTTGAGCACCCGAAAGTCTTTGCTCAGTTCAATGGGTTCTACCAGCCGGTCGGTAATACGATTGCCATTTACCGAAGCGTACTGCCTTAGTTCTGCCTGTACTTTCAGTTTAATGGCTTTGTTCAGGGTTACCAGGTTTTGTCCGTGCCTGAGGAGGGCAACATTGTATTCTTCCTGGGCTTCGCCCGACTGCAACTGAATTTTAGTGAGCACGCTATCGCGAAGCGGGTGGTCGGTAAGTTGTAAAACAGCCTGTTTCAGCAATTCCTCCTCCTCGTTATTCAGGGCAAGCATTCCGCTGGTATCGGTATGCTGCAATTGCAGTTTTCCCTGCTTGTCGCTGATAATCGGGTAGCCAATATTTCTTAACGTTTGCAGGTAGCGGTAAACTGTGCGTTCCTTCACCCCAACTATCCGGGCCAGTCGCTTTACATCGTATTCTTTTCCGGTTTGTAAAAGATTCAGCGCTCGGAGAGTGCGCTCCAGGGTGCTTTGGTTTGACATCGGTGTGTTTGCACTGCCCGATAACGTACTGGTTTTCAGCAATGACCAGCAGTTAGCGGTAACAGTATTAATTATTTAATAGATTTAGGTATTAATCATTAATTAATTATTAACAAATTAATAATCTACTGAAATAAATACAACTATTGAAATGCTCATGATTGGAATCGGACAGCACAGTGCATTTCACGAAATCGTTTCATAACCGGGTGTAACGCCGGTAAGCCAGCCGGCCGGCGGCCCCGAACCGTTGGTGAGTTGGATAACCGATCGGCTACTAATAAACCGGCAGGTTAATTACTGGTTCCCAACTATGCTGCCTACGCACGCATGTGCGGGTAACATTGATGAACAACCGGTAAACGAAACATTTTTTACCCGGTGGGAAGCAAACCCTATTGGATTTACTTTATTTTATCAGTATCGTAAAGAAATAGCCTGTTTCTTTAATCGTGTCTAATATTTTTTAATCGTGTTAGATATTTTTCAATCGTGGCGCGTATTTCTTTATCGTGGCGTGTATTTTGACAACCTGGCAGTGTAAATGTTAATCGTGGGGCGTATTTCTTCATCGTGGCCCGTTTTTGTTTATCGTGGAAGATTTTTTACTATCGTGGCTTGTTTTTGTTTATCGTATCGTCGTCTTTTTTCTCCGGTCCTGGTTTTGCTCCATCTTATCCGCAAAGTTGTGCATCGCTGTAATTTTTAACCGCCCTCGTGGTACAATCTTGCGCAGTTGTGGGTAACTGTTCAACCACCCAAAATCACCCCACTTGCGCAAAGCTATATCGCGTGTGCCCCCTCTATTAACTTACAAAGTTGTGCAATGAGAAGGGAGGGCCTGCCGGTTTCCGTAAATTTTCTTGTTATGGCATTCGCCGGTTGCACCGGTAAGTTTAACCGGAAAAGTACCTACCAACCCTTCTGAATAATTCGAACCTCCGGATTTACTTTTTCCTGTAAACGCTGAAAGGATTCGTGGTTCATGCGGGCATTAAATTCACAGTAAATCTCCTTTTCCCGCTGCTGCTGATCTTTGGCTATCTTCTTCAGCAATTTCTTCTGCTCCTTCTTGTAATCCGGCGATGGATTATGTTTTTCCAACGCCTTTGCCAGTACCTCATAATCGTGCCAGGTGCCAAGCAGGGAGGTTACCTTCTTTACCTGCTTTACCAGGTTTTTAGGTACTTTATCTTCATCAATAAAGTGCATAATCCGCAACACTTCCTGCACTACTTTCAGGTGCTTGCGGGCGTCGTGCAGCTTTTTCTTTTTACTGTCTTGTGCGGCTTCGCTAATTTTTTGCTGAACCAGTTGAGCCGATTGTTGCAGCACCTGGCGATTTGTAAGTTTACTTATTTCCTCCGGCACCTGGTTCATTGTATCGGCAGGAGGATTCCACTCCAGCATAAACCGAATGAGTTCCTGCCGGTGGTTTTCCTGGTTCTGCCTGAACAGTTGAACCGCTTCGTCATTACCTTCTAAAGCCGCCCGGTTTTCGTTCACCTGGGCTTCGCGTAATTTACCGGCTTTCCTGAACAGCAGTTTGTAGGGTTTAAGAACAGCTGAACGTTGTACTTCACCGTCGGACAAATACTGCAGCAAATCCCATCCGGCCCTTAACCGTTTAATGCTAACCCGCATCTGGTGAATATCTTCTTCTTTCTGGTACTGCCGGGTGCGGGTAAAGTAGTGCTGCACTTCGTGGCAGGTACCTGCTATGTAATCTTTCAGGGTGCGCATAATTAACCATAGTTGCCTTCAACGTTATTAATTTACTTATTCCCGTACAGTAATCCCAGCGTGAAGTGTAACCCGGCACCTTTACCCCCAAACGAATTACCCGGACGTTGAATTTTCTTCCAGGAGGATCCTGGTTTGGGCGGTACCTATTTTCCTGGCGCCGTTCAGGGCAATTATCCCGGTTACCGTGGCCTCAATT
>CAZIWJ010000229.1:0-5683 GCA_964542855.1 uncultured Roseivirgaceae bacterium | reverse complement strand
GCGTCGAGTACAAAGAAATCTTCGGTTTCAATGGCAAAATCCTGGGCACTGGCCGATTGAAAAGTCAGGTCGGTCCGTACCGATTCAATTCCTGCCAGGAAGTCTACAGTATGGTTCCCCGCCTCCAGTTTATAGGTTAGCGTGTTGGAAAAGGTAAGGCTGGTACCGGTGTTCTGGCGCTGGTTCAGGGCGTTTACGGTTCTGGAAATAAACCCGTTTTGTACCCGTCGCTCGATGTCGCGCACATCGGTATTGAAATAATCTACGCCAAAGCTGGTTCGGAACCTGAGGTTTTCAGCAATTTCCAGCGAAGCAAAGGCATTACCCAGGAAGGAATTTCTCCGGGTATCATCGTGCCGGTTAATGTACTGCATTAACAGGGGGTTGTTACGGTCGGAATAGCCCGAACCCAGCGGGCCGGCGTAGTCGCCGTTTTCGGTAAACACCGGAATGGTCGGGGCCAGGGAAATAGCAAGCTGCGGGGTAGGGGCGGAGCCTACATCTGGTGAAGCCAGGGTTTCCGATGAGGTGGAAAACTGGGTATTCACGCCTACTTTTAGCTTATTATTGAACAAATTAAAATTGGAGTTCAGCTTGGCATTGTACCGCTCAAAGTCAGTATAGGCCAGGGTGCCGGTATTTCTGAGGTAACCCAGGTTGGCGAGCAGAAAAGCATTTTCATTGCCGCCCGAAATGGTAAGGTCGTTGTTGGTTACGTAGCCAGGGTCGTACATCACGTCCTGCCAGTCGGTATCGCCGGCCGGCACATCCTGGTTTCCGCCTACAAACGGCTGAACGCTTACATTATTCAGTACCGGGTTTTCAAAGTCGTTATTCCAGTCGAAATCATAAATTTCCCCGTAGCCGGCAGCCGGATCGGAGCCGTCGTTCACGGAAGCCTGCCACAGGGCCCTGCCGCGGCCAACTGCGTTGAGCATGTCGAAGCGTTGCTGCCGTTCATCCAGTACTGAAAAGTTAGAATTAAACTGAATGGAGAAGTTATCTTCTCCTGCTTTTACCGCTTGCCTGGTGCTCACGATAATTACCCCGTTCGAGGCCCTTGACCCATAGATTGAAGCAGCCGAGGCATCTTTGAGCACCTGTACCGATTCAATTACACTGGGATTTAAGCTGGCAAATATTTCGGGCCGGGTGGTAGGAACTCCATCAATAATGTAAAGCGGATCATTATTACCCAGGGTATTGGCCCCGCGGATCAGGATTCGCTGGTTTTGCCCGGTCGGATCGCCTGAACGTTCGATGTATAATCCGGCTACCCTTCCCTGCAAGGCCTGGGCCGGGTTTCCCGAACTCATCGATTGCCCTTTAACTGGTTCCAGGTCTACCACGGCTACGGCCCCGGTCAGGTCTACTTTTCTTTCAGCGGTATACCCCACCACCACAACTTCCTGCAGCGATTGAATATCCTCTGACATAACAACGTTAAAGGTAGTTTGGCTGCCTACCGGAACGGCCTGGGTTTGGTAGCCAATAAAAGTAAACATCAGGGTATCGGATGCAGAAACCCCGGTAAAACGAAATTCTCCATTAATACTGGTTACCGTGCCTTTATCGGTTCCTTTAACCAGTACATTCACGCCGGGCAAGCCGGTTGCTGTTTCGTCAGTAACGGTACCTGAAACCGTCCTGGTTTGGGCAAATACTCCTAACGGAAAAACCAGGGAGATGAGCAATAGCCCCAAACCAGCAGTTGAGTAACGTAGTAGTAACTTTCTCATGTTAAATAGTTTGGTTAAATGTGATAAGCGCTTTTGCAATCTGTTGAGCCAGTGGCTCATCAGTAATGCAAAACATACCACAACTTCGCTATAAAACCAGAGGGAGACGTTCGTTAATGTTTCTAAAATTTTAAAATATGTGTCAACCTTTAAAATGTTGATAAAATTAGCTCTAATTAGGCTTTTATTACTGGTAAAATTTTAATGCAGTACGATTGCTTTCAATATTGTATCCTAATTTTCAAAATCGTTTCAACCCATAAAGCAGCTTGTTGCTAATTCAGAGGCAGTACATCCCTTTTTCTGTTTTGGCTTATACGAAATGCCCTAAACGTTCAGAGCTTCTACGGTTAAACCAACTGCTGGCGGTATTCACTGGGGGAGCAGTGGAAGTGAGCTTTGAAAGCGGTGGAAAAGTAGGCAGGTGAGGAAAATCCAACGGCATAGGCAACATCGCTGATGGTGTTCCCGGGTTCTTTTAATAATTTTTCTGCCTTTTCCAGGCGTGCCTGAACAATTAAATCATTAACGCTATTGCCCATCAGGGCTTTTACCTTGCGGTATAATTGTACTCTTGATAATCCCAATGATTCAGCAATATCGTTTACCTGTAAAGCCGGGTTGTGCAGTTGGTCACGGATATGCTGCCTAAAATCGATCACAAACTGGTCGTTTGCACTTAGTTTGGCTTCTTTTTGCAGGTTATTCACTGGTTGTTCACTGTAGTGCTCCTGAAGTCGTTTCCGGTTTTCTAAAAGCCGGACTATTTGGCTTTCCAGGTGAACCAGGTTAAAAGGTTTGGTTAAATAGGCATCAGCTCCCGCCCGTATCCCTTCCGTTAGTTGCTCATCATTAGAGCGGGCAGTAAGCACGATAACCGGGATGTGCTCTGTGCTGTGGGTATGCTTCAGTTGCCGGGTAATGGTTAACCCGTCGTTTCCCGGTAACATTACATCGCAGATAATGAGGTCGGGAATTTTCCGGAAAGCCACGTTTAATCCATCATTGCCGTTAAAAGCCTGGATAACCTGGTATTTTTTTCTTAACTGGTTACAAAGGAAAGCATTCAGTTCCCGATTATCTTCTATTACCAGCACCACCTGCCGGTCGCTACCGGTAAGTTCCGGTACGTCAGGATCGGGGACTTCTTCCAGGTCGGGCTGATAAAGGGCGAAATGTTCTTCCGTACTGAAGCGACTAGAAGCTGAAGTGGCTAATTCCTCTTCGGAGAAATGATCATGCCCCTGCCGTAATTTAATAGTAAATGTGGTGCCTATCTTTTTTTGGCTCCTCACACTGATAGTTCCATGATGTAGTTCAATAAGCTCTTTAGACAATGACAATCCCAACCCGGAGCCCAGTGTGTGGTATTGTTCTCCCTGGTAAAAGCGGTCGAAGGCGTGTTCCACGTGATCTTCCGACATCCCCCGGCCATTATCGCTGACTTCAATGTATACCGACTGGTCGTTTTCAGTAAGCCGCACGTGGATGTACCCCCCGTCACGGGTAAATTTAAAGGCGTTAGATACCAGGTTGAACAACACCTTATCGAGCTTGTCCTGGTCGAACCAGGCTTTTATTTCCCGGTTGGGAGTAATCAGCTGGTAGTCGATAGATTTTTTTTCTGCTAAAGGTTCAAAAGCAACGAATACGTCTTTCGTGAAACTTACCAGGTCGAGCTCTGCCGCTTTAACCAGCATTTTCTGGTTTTCCAATTTTCGGAAGTCCATCAACTGGTTAATTAACCGGAGCAGGCGCAGGGTATTCCGTTTAATAAGGGTAAGGTCCTTGCGAAACAATTCACCCTTTCCCCTCCGGATTAAATCATCGAGGGGCCCCAGGATCAGGGTAAGGGGGGTACGAAATTCGTGTGATATATTAGTAAAAAACTGAAATTTAGCCTGGGTGGCTTCCTGTGCTTCCCGGGCAATGCGTTCAATTTCATTGCGCTGTTTACTAATTTCCGCATTGCGAACTTTCAGCTGCAGATTAATGCGCTGCTTTTCCCGAAGCGAGTAAAGAATGTAGGCTCCCAGGGCAATTACTACCACCAGGCTGGCCAGCAGGAAGCTAATCAGGGCTTGCTGGCTCTGGTATACCTGTAATTGTGTATTTATTTTCTGGTTTTGCCGTTCAATGTCCTTTTGCTGGGCCAGGATCTGGTTCACCTGCCCCTGGATGATGCGTACGTTTTCCGGGTTGATAACCGTAGTGGGCAGGATATTCTCTTTTGGTATTTGTTTTCCACTTAACAGGCTGGCTGCCAGTTCTATTACTTTGTCGCCCCCGGTAGGATAAAGCAGAGTAGCATCCAGTATCCCGTCTTCAACCAGTTGCAAACCATTGCCTGGTCCGGCGAGGCCATCTACACCAATCAGCTTTACTCTGTTCCGAATTTCTAACTGTTCCAGCGCTTTATAAGCGGCAAAGGCCATAACGTCGTTATGAGCAAATACCAGTTCGGCCTGCCGGAGTGAAGATGCCCTGGATAAAATCTGTTCCTTTAGGTGGGGCTCCTCGCCCCACCGGCCGTTCAGAGAATCGATGATGGTAAATGAATTACCCAGGGCGGAAGTAAAACCTTTATGGCGATTTCGGGCCGGCGATGAACCCGGGCGCCCCCAGATTTCAAAAACCCTGCCTTCTTTGCCCATTAATTTGGTAGCATATTCAGCAGCAATTTTACCAATGTCGGTATTATTGGCGCCAACGTAAGCAGTATACAAAGGAGAAGTAGTTCTACGGTCAACAATAATTACCGGGATCCCTTGCTGGTAGGCTTGTTCAACAACCGGGGTAATGGGTTTGGCTTCGTTGGGAGACACTACCAGCACGTCAACCTGCTGGTTGATAAATGCCTTAATATCCTGTATTTGCTGTTCATTACTGCTGTTGGCATCTTTTATTTGCAGATGAATATTTGGGTGAAAAGCCAGTTCCCGGCGCATAGCCCGCTCCATGGCCTGCCGCCAGGCATCATTGGTCATGCACTGGGAAAAACCAATAGTGTATTGCCGTTTGCCGGAATCCTCTTCACATCCTGGCAGCAACAGGATAATTATTACGGATAAAATAAATCCCCAAATCTTAACCACTTTCATAAATACAGGTCTAATTACTTTTTCAATTTATGAAAAATGCAGAAGAACCCGTTTGTGAACCTGTTTAAATGTAAAAACAGGATCAGGCAATCATTCCGGCCAGGGTGGCGGTTAGCATACTGGCCAGGCTACCGCCTAACAGGGCGCGTAAACCCAGGCGAGATAAGTCCGACTGCCGGGTGGGGGCCAGCCCACCGATGCCTCCGATTTGAATAGCGATAGAACTGAAATTGGCGAAACCACAAAGAGCATAGGTTGATATCAGCAGGGCTTTGCCGTCGATCTTCAGGTCTGCCTTTAACTTACTCAGGTCCAGGTAAGCTACAAATTCGTTAATCACCGTTTTTTTGCCCAATAAACTGCCAACCACCAGCGAGTCCGACCAGTCTACGCCCATAATGAATGCAAATACCCGGAAAACCTGCCCCAGGATGTACTCCAGCGAAAAACCGTTAAAAGTTTCATCAGTCGATGTTCTTATGAGTTCGTTCAGCCCCAGGTTAGCGCCTACTACTTCCAGCAGGAAATAATTAACTGCAGCCACCACGGAAATGAACGCCAGCAGCATGGCCCCGATATTGAGGGCGAGTTTCAATCCGTCGGAAGCTCCGCGGGCCAGGGCGTCGACCAGGTTAACGCCAATATCGGCGCTGCTGATGTTCAGTGAGGTATTAGAAGTTTTACCCGATTGTTCCGGGAACAGAATTTTTGCCACAACGATAGCTGCCGGGGCATTCATTATACTGGCACTGAGCAGATAAGCGGCAAAACGGGTTTGTTCTGCCGTAGAGTCTCCTCCCAAAAACGCAACGTAAGTAGCGAAAACTGCACCCGAAACCGTAG
>CAZIWJ010000228.1:0-5788 GCA_964542855.1 uncultured Roseivirgaceae bacterium | reverse complement strand
CGGCATTGCAGGATGAATAGGGTGAACCAGACAGCTAACTGAAGTAGTGCATCGCAAATTAAGAGCATTTTGGGCCCGGGCGCCAGGGCATACCTCGTGCACCTTTTCACGCGAAAAATTTTCGGGACCAGGATTACAGGATTAACAGGATTGACCGGATGGCTAACTGAAATAGTGCATCGCGAATTAAGAGCATTTTGGGCCCGGGCGCCAGGGCATATCACGTGCACCTTTTCGCGACAAAAATTTCCGGGACCGCGAACAATCGTGCGAGCGGGATATTTTTGATATGGTTTATGTAAAAAAAAGCACGCAGCTTCCGCCACGCGCTTTTAATTTATTGCTCACTAACTCTCATACAAGGCTATCGGATAACCAGTCGCTTGGCGTCTTTCAGAATGCCTGCACGAATCTGGTAGAAATAAACCCCGGGTTTTAAGTCCTGCAGGTTTACCGTTACACTGTGTTCGCCTACCCCGCGGTTTTCGTGCAAAACTTTCTTCACTTCCCGGCCGTTTTGGTCGATCAGCTTTAGCTTCACTTCTTCCGGACGGTTAATGTAAAAACCAATGGTAGTTTGTGTCTTTGCCGGGTTCGGGTAGCAATCTTTCAGGTGGAACCGGCGGTCGATGAACGACTGGGTGCTGGTTACCTTATCGGTATTCACTACTTTCAGGTCGGCGCCCTCCGGAAGTTTCTCACCCGGATCCCCTTCAATATAACTGTTGTTAAAACGGGTTTTAGCCAGTACTTCGTTGCTGGCTCCCATCCAGTCTTTTAACACACTGCGGAAAATTTGGCGGTAATCCACTTTAGGCTCCAGGTTACCGCCGCGGAGGTTATTTAGGTCGGGATTGTTGCTCAGCACACCGGCATTGGCGTACTTTCCGAACAGGAACATGGGCGCTGCCCTTCCGTGGTCGGTGCCGTAGCTTCCGTTCGAGAAAGCCCGGCGGCCAAACTCCGAAAACGTCATGGTGAGTACGCGATCTTCCAGCCCGAGTTGTTTCAGGTCGTTCTGGAAAGCCTGAACGGCCGAAGAAATATGATACAACAGGGCCGCATGGCGACCCATCGACGGGTCGTTCTGCTCTACCTGCTCGGCATGGGTATCGAAACCGCCCATCTTCACCAGGAAAATTTTAGTCCGGCTGCCGCCACTCAGCAGCCTGGAAACCATTTTCAACTGGGGTGCCAGGCCATTTCGTACGTTTCCTTTGGTATTAAAGGGGTATTTCTCCGGGTAAATTACTTTATTCGCTCCTTTCTCGTAGGTTTCTCGCAACCGGTTGGCGTACACGTTCGACTGCTCTTCAATGTCCATAATCCAGCGCAATTCCTTACCGTAGTGCGTATTGGTAATAGACTCTGGCGGTACCCCGCCCACGCTGGTAATGAGGTTGTAAAACTGCTGCGGGTTCCGGATGGCCAGTGCCATGGGAATTCCGTTGGCCCGGTGGAAGCCAAGCGTTACGGCATTACCTACCTCAATTGCCGGTGGATCGGGAAATTCATTATTCGGATAATTTTCCGGGTAGCCCGGGTACTGGGTATCCAGGTAACGCCCCATCCAGCCCGATGGCAGGTATTCATCTGAGTCGCCTCCCATAAACCAGATATCCCTGCTCCGGAAGTGTGAGCCATTAATATTATGGTAGGCTACATTTTGTACCACGCCGGTTTTTCCCTGGTCGTACAGTTCCTTGAGCCCGGCCATATCGGGGTGCAGGGCAGCCAGCCGCTCATCGGGCATGGTGTTATCGAGCGTAATATACTTTCTGGCCCCATTATCGGGAATAGCCACGTTAGCCCGCAGGGTATAATAGCGGTCGTACTGGTTTACGGGAATTACCGTATTCAACCCGTCGTTACCGCCGTGCAACTGGATGAGGACCAGCACCCGGTCGGTCGGGGTACTGGCCGCTACCCGCTGCAGGTCGCCGTTACTGGCCAGTGCCTGAATGGGCAAATGGTTCAGCATAATGGGAGCAGTGCCGGCCCATGATAATTGCTTCAGAAATTTTCTTCTATCGTTATTCATGATCGAGTGAGTCTTTTTTAGAACAATTGATATTCGGGCGACTGCATAATTGCACGAAGCATCATATCGAGGTGAGCCCGCACCATGGAAGGATCGCCATTGCGCTTATAATTTTCCCAGTTTAGGCGCCAGTTGTCCGGCCCAAGTTCGTCGAGCGATTCCAGGAAATACTCAAACCGTTCGTCGGTAATAATTTCCGGGAACATATAATCGACGAAGGTTTGAACCACTTCGCGGGCACTGGCCGGGTTGTTAATATTAGCCTCCACGAATTGTAGCGAGTTAATTGCTGCAAGCAGTTGCCCTTCGTTTTCCACGCCGTTCAGTAGCAAGTCGGCATACTGGTAGCGACGCGCCAGGTAATTGGCGCTAATCCAGGCCCGGTTAAAGAAAGGCGTTTGGTGGTAGGCCGGGTAACCGGCAACCTCGAAGGGCTCGTACAGGTTCATTCCCTGTAATTCCATGGGTTTATAAATGGTACGGGCGTAAAATTCAAGCTGTGCCTCACCGGCTGCTGGTGGCGTAATACCGAAAAAGCGTAAGGCATGCACGGTAAGTTCCAGCGGCGACTTAATAATCGCCCCTTTGTTATCGTCGGTTCTGATGGCATTATCCTGATCGAAAAAGTGCTGGCTGGTGAACAACTGCTGCAGCACCGGTTCCAGCTCATAGCCGTTACTCCGTAAGGTTTCCGCCATCGGTACAACAATATCCTGTTGTACTTCACCGGTAATTTCATAGTAGCAGAAGTAGCGGTACAGGCGCTGGCAGATGTACTCTGCCGTGGCATCCTGTTCGAAAATCATATCGATCAGGCTTTGTAATTCAGTAATCACGGCAGCTTCAGTAGCCTTACCGTCGATTACCTCAAGGGGTGCAATACTGGTTTGCTGAAAGCGGTAACTAAAAGTTTTGGCCGATGCATCGTGCCGATTGGCGGCAATACGGGCCATGGGTAAACCGGTATCCGGGTCGATCAGGGTAAAATCTTCTTTATACCCCGAAAGCACTTTAGAGCCTTCCACCACATCAATTTCAGTAAAAGTAGTGTAATCGCCCTGTCCTGTCTGCGGCCCTTTACCGATGGTGTAGAGTTCCAGCAATTCGCGGGCAAAGTTTTCGTTGGGTCGGCCTACTTCGTTGAGTATACCATCGAGGTGTCGCAACATGGCATTATCACGACACATCTTTGTACTGAGGGTTTTGAAATTCCCCTTTGCGTAGAAGCGAAACAATTCGTTCTGGTGGTAAAGTGCATTGGCATTCCTGATGCGCGACTGGATAGTGGTGAAGTGCGTATGGTAGAAATATACCATTCGCTCCAGGATGTTCACATCACTGGTTACTATCTTGTTCAGCCACCAGGCAATAACTTCTTCATTTTCCTGAAAATTAACATCTGGTCGTTCCGTTACCGGATCGGGAACCGTTAACAGCTGGTTTACCGCTTCGGCTACCGGCATACCCGTAAACTGGTCGATCGATGCCCTGGTTGGGCCGAAGGTGGTTCTTCGTAGTAAATGTGCTGCCATTGATCGGTTAAGCGTTCCACTAACCGGGTTTAAAGATGCCATACGTGCAAAATGATTTGTTAAATTCGTTTGAAAGGTATCAAAAATGGTGCAGGGTAAATAGCTTTTGGTTTGAAACGATATAGAAATAGTACAAGTCCTACTCTTTCTTCAAAGAGTAATATTTTATTTGCTTTTTCCTACCAAAGCAGCTTTTTCCTTTACTAATTTGATAAAAAACATTCATTTTATTATGAATACAACTGCCTGGTTTACTGGTTTATGATGTAATTACATACATCTGCTGGACTTTTACCCCAAAAAACCAGTTCGTATTTATCATATTAATTTAACCCGGAATAAAGTTGACGATTAGCATAACAGAACTGTTATTCCTTTATCAAATGCCCTGGTCTTTCGTATTTGTTTTAAATTAGACGATTTCAATATTGCTTTTACCAGTACATATCCAGGTTATGAGCTTGTAGCAAGGTAACACACCTGATGTTTTTTACCTGTTAATTCATAAATTAACGGCTTTGAATATAAATTTATGGCTAAAGCGAAAAAGAAACTTGTCATTGGTACCATCGATCGTATAGATTTACCCTTTTTTGAACTCTATGAACTGCCCTGTAAAATAGATACCGGGGCCGACACCTCGGCTATTCACTGCCACTACGTAAAATTAATTGAGCGGGATGGTGTGGAAGAAGTATGCTTCCGGCTGCTCGACCCCTTGCACCAGGCGTACAACGGTAAAGAATTTCGTACTTCCGAATTTAAAGAAAAGAAAGTACGCAGTTCATCGGGCTTTGCCACCTACCGGTATACCATAAAAACAAAGGTGAAGCTATTCCGGAAAACTTATCCGATTTACTTCACCCTGGCCGATCGTGAGCAGATGCGCTACCCCATTCTTTTAGGCCGTCGTTTCCTGAAGAACCGGTTTACAGTCGATGTTGCCCAGCGCGACCTGTCATACCTGGGCCTGCGAACGGATTTCTCTTAAAATTCCTTCCAGGTCTTCCTGCCGGGTTAACGGGTTCATCAGGGTGGTACGTAGCCAGGTTTCACCGTGTACGCGCGTTTGTACGATGTAATACTGTCCGCTTTCCACTACCTTACGCCGCAGCTTTTCGTTCAGCCTGCTAAGATTTTCGGCTGAGGCTGGTGGATGGTAGCGGAAGCAAACGATATTTGACTGCGGGGTCATTAGGACCTCAAAATCAGGCTGGCGGCTAATTAAAGTAGCAAAATAGCGGGCCATGTCGTACATTTTATTAATGTAACGCACAAAAAATTCTTCCCCGTAAGTGGTGAGGAGCAAATATACCTTGGTACTCATCATCTTCTTGGTGCATTCGATGCTCCGAATGTACAGATCGTACCAGCGGGGATCATTTTCCTCCGAAAGGTATTGCGCTTTCTGGGCGAAGCTCTCGTAGGAGTCGTTTCCATTTTTAAACAGTACGGCGGTGGTTAGAGCCGAGGTAAGCAACATTTTATGGTAATCGATCACAACCGAATCGGCTTCTTCAATTCCTTCCACCCAGTGGCGGTACTTACTGGAAAGCATCACTGCTCCACCGTGGGCGCCGTCGACGTGAAACCAGCATTGCTTTTGCCGGCAAAACGCTGCTATCTTTTTAATCGGATCGTACGAACCGGTTGAAGTGGTACAGGCGCTACCTACCACCGCAATAACCCGAAAGCCTTTTTGGGTAGTTTCCTCGTAAGCGGTTTGCAGGGCTTCCGTATTCATGGAGAAGCCTTCCCCGGAAGCTACTTTTACCACCCCCTGATCGCCGAGGCCCATAATTTTAGCTGCCCGCTCCACGCAATAATGCGCTTCGGCCGAAACCAGTACCGCCAGCGGTTGCTGGTTGAAACCTCCCTTATTCCAGGCGTCGTACCCGGCCATTTTTTGTCGGGCGGCGAGCAGGGCCGTTAAATTACCCAGCGTCCCCCCCGAAGTTAAAAAGCCATTGGCCGTATCTGGGTACCCCAGTTTTTTGCAGGCCCAGTCGGCCACTATTTTTTCCATTACCGAACTCACCGGACCGGTTTCGTACACGGCCATACCGTTATTTAACAACCCGGAAAGCAATTCGGTAACCGCTGCCAGGGGCAATACCGGGGCCACCTGGTGCCCCAGGTTTCGGGGATGGTGCAGGTGGAGCGACTGGGTAATAATATCCCGGGTACGTTCATGTACGGAACGGTTATTGTCCCT
>CAZIWJ010000227.1:0-5794 GCA_964542855.1 uncultured Roseivirgaceae bacterium | reverse complement strand
ACGTTAATTAAAAACAACTTCCTGGAAGTAGTGCTATTTAAGGATGAATCTGCAATCGTGGTCAACACCCTTAAATCGTACATCCCAAAAGATGTATTCAAAGATACTTTCACATCTTTAGAGCCGCACATTACTGGAAACCGGGTGAGCAAATTAGTTTTCGACAAGAGCGCGTTGAGTGTTTTCGATCAGGAATCGATGGAATGGTACCACGTTCACTGGAAAGAAAATATGTTTTCTAAAGGGTTGAAGCATCACCGTAAAATTCTGCCCAACAGCGATTTCTTTAAAAACAGTGTGAAGGCCGGCCGACAGAATATTTTAAAAAAATACCCTGAATTCAGTTTCGATAAACTGGACATTCAGTACCGAAACAGCGTTTCAGAGGCGCTGGCTGATTAATTAACAGGGAAATATAATCTGAAGACTAATCAGCAGACACAACCAGGGGTTTGTTGTAGCGCGTATCATACATACGCGCTATTTTTTTAGTACTTCTCGTGAAAGAACTCAGCCGGTTTTTCAACTTTATTCATTTTTTCTTCGGCTTCCTTCCCTCTTAATTCAACCCGGCGGATTTTTCCGCTGATAGTTTTGGGCAATTCAGTAACAAACTCAATAATACGGGGTATTTTATATTTTGCCAGGTTATTTTCGGCAAACTCGAACAGGCTGCCGGCTAGTTGCTCATCCGGTTCGCGGCCACTTTTCAGCACCAGGAACGCTTTAATGGCATACCCTCTCAGTTCGTGCGGACTGCCCACCACAGCAGCTTCAACCACTGCTTCGTGTTCTACCATTACACTTTCTACCTCAAAAGGCCCAACCCGGTAATCGGAGGCTTTGATAACATCGTCATTTCTGCCCACGAACCAGATGTAACCCTCTTCATCCCGGTAAGCTTTATCGCCGGTATAATATAAACCATGTTTAAACGCCCGGGCCCTGCGTTCGGTATCGCCCAGGTAATCGAGGAACACGCCGCTAGGCTTCCCGTTTTCCTGCTTTACGCAAATATGCCCTTCTTCCAGCGGGGGTTGCTCGTTTCCTTCGTCATCGGCAATCACCAGGTTGTAAAGAAAAGTAGGCTTACCCATTGAGCCGTACTTCAACGGGGTGTAGGGCATGTTGGCGGCCAGGCAGGTGGTTTCGGTTTGCCCGTAGCCATCGCGGATTAAGGTGCCGGTTCCGGCCTTCCACTTCTCTATTACATCGGGGTTCAGGGGTTCCCCGGCGGCCACACACTGGCGAAACTGAAGGTTATAAGCCGACAAGTCCTGCTGAATCAGCATCCGTAGCACAGTAGGAGGGGCGCAGAAAGTGGAGATGCCATACTGTTCCATGGTTTGCAGTTGTTCGTGGGCATCGAACTTACTTACCTGGTTGGCAAAAATTGTCGCCCCTACGTTCCAGGGGGCGAAGAAACTGCTCCAGGCAAACTTGGCCCAGCCCGGGGCTGAAATATTGTAATGCATATCGCCCTGTCGCAACCCCACCCAGGCAGCCGTACTCAGGTGCCCAAACGGGTAGGTAAAGTGGGTATGCACCACCACTTTGGGCAGGTCGGTGGTACCGGAAGTGAAAAAGTAAAAGAGGGGATCATCCGAACGGGTTTCAGCAGCCGGTGCCTGCACCGGCTGCTCGTCAATCACCGAGAGAGGGAGCCAGCCTTCTCGCTCCCCATCGGTAATAATCCTGACTTTAACAGACTGTTTAAACTGTGCTGCGGCCTCGTCTATTTTTGCTGCATTTTCCTCATCGGCAATAACAACTTGCGGAAACAGATTCTCAAAGCGGTAAGCGATGTCGCGTACGGCCAGGGTAGTGGCCGCAGGAATAAGGATAAAGCCTCCTTTAATGGCTGCCAGGTAACTGATCCAGTTGGCCGGGACCAGCGGTAGCTGGGTATAAAATCGGTCGCCCTTGTCTACCCCGTTTTTGCGCAGAAAATTGAGCAACTGGTTAGCCTTGTTGTTAATTTGCTGGTAAGTAAATTGTTCTTCCTTGTTGTCGCTTTTCCAGATCAGGGCTTTGCTGTTGCCAAAACAGTCAACGTTCAGGGGCTCGAAAATGTCGGCCACCCAATTAAAATATTCCGGTTTGTTTATCGGGTAATCGCCGAGGTGGCCGAATTTCTCTTCGGCAATATCAGATCGGATTTGCGAGAAATAATCCTGCATATTCATAGGCATGTTGTTTGGTGATGTAATTACCTGAATATAACAGTATTAATTTTTTTATCTATACCTGTACGAACAAGAATTAACCTGAACGGGTATTTAAGTTACATGCTGCGCCGGTATTGCCCGCCAACTTCAAATAAAGCATGGGTAATTTGCCCCAGTGAGCACACTTTAGTAGTTTCCATTAGCTGGGCAAATAGATTATCGTTGTTACGGGCAGCCTCTTTCAGTTTAACAATTTGTTGCGTACCCTGGTCGCGGTGCAACTGGTGCAGGTTATTTAGATTTTCGATTTGCCGTTCTTTTTCTTCCGGCGTAGCCCGGATCACTTCGCCCGGAATTACAGTTGGGCTTCCTTCAGCAGAAAGATAAGTATTTACCCCGATAATCGGGATGTCGCCGGTATGCTTCAGCATTTCGTAGTGCATGCTTTCTTCCTGTATTTTGTTGCGTTGGTACATATTTTCCATGGCTCCCAGCACGCCGCCCCGCTCGGTAATGCGGTCGAACTCCATCATAACAGCTTCTTCTACCAGGTCGGTCAGCTCTTCAATAATGAAAGAACCCTGCATGGGGTTTTCGTTCTGGGCCAGCCCCAGTTCCCGGTTAATGATTAACTGAATGGCTACAGCCCGGCGTACACTTTGTTCGGTTGGGGTAGTAATAGCTTCATCGTAAGCATTGGTATGCAGTGAATTACAGTTATCGTAGATGGCGTAAAGTGCCTGCAAAGTGGTGCGGATATCGTTGAAATCAATTTCCTGGGCGTGAAGCGACCTTCCGGAAGTCTGGATGTGGTACTTCAGCTTCTGCGACCGTTCGCTACCCCCGTAAAGGTTCTTCATGGCCTTGGCCCAGATTCTGCGTGCCACCCGGCCAATTACGGCATATTCCGGGTCTACCCCATTCGAGAAGAAAAACGAAAGGTTGGGAGCAAACGAATCGATGTTCATACCCCGGGAAAGGTAATACTCCACGAAGGTAAACCCGTTGCTCAGGGTAAAAGCCAGTTGGGTAATGGGGTTGGCACCGGCTTCGGCAATGTGATAGCCGGAAATGGATACCGAGTAAAAGTTATGAACGCTTTGGTCGATAAAATACGCCTGCACATCACCCATCAGTTTTAGTGAAAACTCGGTGGAAAATATACAGGTGTTCTGAGCCTGGTCCTCTTTCAGGATATCGGCCTGCACGGTTCCCCTTACAGCCGAAAGGGCTTTGGCTTTTATTTGCCCGTATACATCGGGTTCCAGTACCTGGTCGCCGGTTAACCCCAACAGCATTAATCCCAGCCCGTCGTTTCCTTCCGGTAAATTGCCCAAATACACCGGCCGGGGCAGGTTGTTATCGTCGTATACTTCTTTCAGCTTGGCTTCTACCTTGTGTTCCAGCGCGTGTTCTTTAATGTACTTTTCACACTGCTGGTCTATAGCTGCGTTCATAAAGAACGCACAAATGGTTGCAGCCGGGCCATTAATAGTCATCGATACCGAAGTGGAAGGGTCGCACAAATCGAAGCCGGAATACAGCTTTTTGGCATCGTTCAGGGAAGAAACGTTTACGCCGGAATTACCCACCTTACCGTAAATGTCTGGTCGGTGGCCGGGATTTTCGCCGTACAGGGTAACCGAATCGAATGCGGTAGACAGGCGTTTGGCCGGTAGGTCTTTACTCAGGTAGTGGAAGCGTTTGTTGGTTCGTTCCGGCCCGCCTTCACCGGCGAACATCCGGGTTGGGTCTTCCCCCTTCCGCTTAAAGGGAAATACCCCGGCGGTGTAGGGAAATTCTCCCGGTACGTTTTCCTGCTTGCTCCAGCGTAGGATTTCGCCCCAGTCCTTGAACCTGGGAAGTGTCACCTTAGAAATTCGGTTGTGGGAAAGCGTTTTTACGTAGTTTTCAACCGTAATGGTTTTTTTTCTCACCTGGTAGCTGAATTCATCGGCCAGGTATTTTTTACGCTTTTCTTCCCACTGCTGAATAGTTTCCAGGTGTTCCCTGCTCAGGTTGGTTTCCAGTGTTTTTTTCTTCTCTTCCAGTTGCTCAATAATAACCTGGTTGTTTTGCTCGCTGCTTAGGTGATCGATACTGCGCTGCAGGCCGAAGAGGGTGCGGGCAATTTCGCTTTGTTCTTCCACTTCCTGGTTGTAGTGGCGCACGGTATCGGAGATGTCGGACAAATAACGCACGCGGGCGGGAGGTATAATATACTGCTTCAGGCTTTCCCCTTCGGCAAGTTTTTGTTTAAAGTCATCGGGGAATAACCGGGTTGCCAGGGCGTTGAAGAAGGTGTTCACGCCGGGGTCATTAAACTGCGAGGAAATAGTACCGAATACTGGCATGGTTTCCAGGTCTTCGCCCCAGCGGTCGTGGTTGCGCTGGTATTGCTTCTGAACATCGCGTAAGGCATCCTGGGCGCCGCGTTTATCGAATTTGTTCAGCACAATCATATCGGCGAAATCGAGCATATCAATTTTCTCCAGCTGGGAAGCAGCCCCGAATTCTGGGGTCATAACGTATACCGAAAAGTCGGCGTGATCAATGATTTCTGAATCCGACTGCCCAATGCCTGAGGTTTCCAGGATAATAAGGTCGTAACCAGCGTGCTTTAGTATGGCCAGGGCACTATCGATATGGCGGCTCAGGGCCAGGTTATACTGGCGGGTAGCCAGCGAACGCATAAACACCCGTTCGCTGGCAATGGAATTCATCCGGATCCGGTCGCCCAGCAGGGCCCCGCCGGTGCGGCGCTTAGAAGGATCGACCGAGATGATGCCAATAGTTTTTTCGGGGAATGAATTCAGGTAGCGCAGTATTAGTTCATCGACCAGGCTCGATTTCCCGGCCCCGCCGGTTCCGGTAATTCCCAAGATGGGGGTAGCTAATTCTCGGGCTTCATGCTTTATGTTATCGAGCCAGTCGCCATTTTCTTCTTCGTAGTTTTCGGCTGCGGTAATTAAACGGGCAATGGCCGGCTGGTCTTTAGCTGCCAGCTTTTTCAGTTGTCCGTTCAACTGGTTACCGATTGGGAAATCGCTTTGTTCCAGCAGTTCATTAATCATGCCCTGCAGACCTAATTTACGTCCGTCATCGGGTGAATACACGCGGTTGATGCCGTATTTGTGCAGTTCCTCAATTTCTTCGGGAAGAATTGTGCCGCCGCCGCCACCAAAAATTTTAATGTGGCCAGCGCCTTTTTCGTGCAGCAGATCGTACACGTACTTAAAAAACTCGTTATGACCGCCCTGGTAAGAAGTAATGGCAATAGCCTGCACGTCTTCCTGAATGGCTGCGTTTACAATTTCGTGAACCGGGCGGTTATGACCCAGGTGAATAACTTCCGCTCCGGACTTCTGAATAATACGGCGCATGATGTTAATGGCGGCATCGTGGCCATCGAATAGAGAGCCAGCGGTTAGAACACGAATTTTATTGGTGGTTTTGTACGGCGCTACTTGTTGCATATGAATTTTTAGGGTTATCTACTTACCTACTAAACCTAAACGAGAATACCAAAATTGAATGTTTTTCTTTAACATGCTAACTTTTTGCGAGAGTCTTAAAATAATACCGATTATTCAATAGGTTTTTGTTAAATTACTCACAAGTAGGGA
>CAZIWJ010000226.1:0-5896 GCA_964542855.1 uncultured Roseivirgaceae bacterium | reverse complement strand
CCTTATCCGAGCGTATACTTGGTAGGGTAGCAGTTCATGACATCCTGGATCCGGTAACTGACGAACTGATTTTTAAATCAGGTACCGAGATTACCGAAGAAATTGCAGTGCGGATTGAGGAAGCCGGTATTGAAGAGATGGAAATTCGCTCTCCTTTAACCTGTGAAACCAAGAACGGTATTTGCGGTAAGTGTTACGGTCGTAACCTGGCTACTGGTCGTAGCGTGCAGGTAGGCGAATCGGTTGGAGTAATTGCTGCACAATCGATTGGTGAACCGGGTACACAGCTTACACTGCGTACATTCCACGTTGGCGGTACAGCTTCGAACATTGCCGTTGATGCTAACATTAAGGCTAAGTTCGACGGTGAAGTTGAGTTTGAAGACCTTCGTAAAATCCACACTACAGATGACGACGGGAACAAAGTAGAAATTGTGATGGGCCGAACGGGCCAGATCAAGATCATAGACCGGCGTGCAGACGAAGTGAAAGTGCTGTCGCAGAGTTATGTACCTTACGGCTCAATCCTGAAGATAAAGAACGGAGACAAGGTGAAGAAAGGCCAGGAACTTTGTAATTGGGATCCTTACAACGCCGTGATCATGTCTGAAATTAAGGGTAAAGTAGGATATGAATCGATAGAACGGGGCGTAACCTACAAGGAAGAAAGTGACGAACAGACAGGTTACATTGAGAAAGTAATCACCGAAACCAAGGATAAAAACAAGAACCCGGCAATTTGGGTATATCCTAACGGTGACGAAGAATCGGAGAACGCTAAATCATACAACATTCCGGTGGGTGCTCACCTTGCTGTTAATATTGGTGATGATATAAAAGAAGGACAGGTACTGGCCAAAATACCGAGAACCATGGGTAAAACCCGGGATATCACTGGTGGTTTGCCGCGAGTAACCGAGCTGTTCGAAGCACGAAACCCTTCCAACCCGGCAGTGGTTAGTGAAATAGATGGTGTTGTGGAATACGGAGGAATTAAGCGGGGTAACCGTGAAATCTTCGTTGAGTCGAAAGATGGGGTGAGAAAGCGTTACCTGGTACCGCTGTCGAAGCACATCCTGGTTCAGGATAATGATTTCGTACGGGCAGGTATGCCACTCTCTGACGGTGCCATTACACCTTCTGATATCCTGGCTATTAAAGGGCCTACTGCCGTTCAGGAGTACCTTGTAAACGAAGTACAGGAAGTATACCGATTACAGGGAGTTAAAATTAGCGATAAGCACATCGAAGTGATTGTTCGCCAGATGATGCAAAAGGTAGACGTCGTGGATTCTGGCGATACCAGCTTCCTGACCAACCAGGTTGTTGATAAATTCCAGTTTATGGAAGAAAACGACTCCCTGATGGACAAGGTAATTGTGGAAGATGCCGGCGACTCGGCAGTGCTAAAGCCTGGAATGTTGATATACAAGCGACAGTTTCGTGATGAAAACTCACAACTGAAGCGGCAGGACAAAACTGTGGTTAAGGTGCGCGATGCCCGTTCTGCAGTAGCCAAGCCGACGCTCCAGGGTATTACCCAGGCATCACTGGGAACAGAAAGCTTTATTTCTGCAGCTTCGTTCCAGGAAACAACCAAAGTGTTGAGTGAAGCCTCAATCAAGGGAAAAGCTGATCACCTGTTCGGACTTAAGGAAAATGTAATTGTAGGACACCTGATACCGGCAGGAACAGGTATGAGAAAATACAAGAGCATTATTGTAGGTTCGCAGGAAGAGTACAATGAGTTGAAATCTTCAAGAGAAGATCAGCAAACTCGCCGGGAAGAAAAGGCCCGCGCCGGGATGTACTCTACCGAAGGATAAACATTCAAAATTGAATATGACCGGTCTGAATTCTTAAAGAAATCGGACCGGTTTTTTTCTGACACTTTTCATTATGAAAGAAGAAAGCGGAAAAGAAAGCACAGCAAAAGCAGGAAACCAGATCAGTATAGAACTTCCTGACGATATTGCCGAGGGTGATTATGTGAATCTGGCAACCATTGCCCATTCCGGGAGTGAGTTTGTAATAGATTTTATCCGGTTAATGCCGGGTACTTCCAAAGCAAGGGTAAAATCGCGGGTAATTGTAACCCCCGATCATGCCAAAAGGTTAATTGCGGCCCTTCAGGAAAATATCGAGAAGTACGAGGATACCTACGGCAGCATCAAAGCCCAGGAAAATGTGGCAAGAATTCCGTTGAACTTTGGAGGAACAATGGGGGAAGCCTAGTAAAAGGTTGGTAATTAAACTTATATTACATATTTTTGCAGCCTCAATTAGAAAAAAAGAACAAAGTGTAAATAAATGCCGACAATACAGCAATTAGTAAGAAAGGGCAGAGTAAAGCAGACTTCCAAGTCAAAATCTCCTGCTTTAGATTCTTGCCCTCAGCGGAGAGGAGTGTGTACCCGAGTTTATACCACAACACCAAAAAAACCTAACTCAGCCATGAGAAAGGTTGCCCGTGTCCGTTTAACCAACGGTAGGGAAGTGAATGCCTACATCCCTGGTGAAGGACACAATTTGCAGGAACACTCAATAGTACTAATTCGTGGAGGAAGGGTTAAGGACTTACCCGGAGTACGGTATCACATTGTTCGTGGAGCCATGGATACTGCAGGTGTGAACGGCAGATTGCAAAGAAGATCAAAGTACGGTGCCAAGCGGCCTAAGAAGAAATAAGTAATCGGATGAGAAAAGCTAAACCAAAGAAGCGATACGTATTACCAGACCCCAAGTATAAGGACGTGCTGGTTACCAAGTTTGTGAATAACTTTATGTACCAGGGTAAAAAGAACCTGGCCTACCGGGTACTTTACGACGCCCTGGACACGGTAGAGGAAAAAACCGGGGAACCGGGTCTTGATATTTGGAAGAAAGCCGTGAATAACCTAATGCCAGCAGTTGAAGTGAAAAGCAAGAGGGTTGGTGGAGCTACTTTCCAGGTACCCCTGGAAGTGAGAGCAGAACGTAAAACAGCTTTGGCAATTAAATGGTTAATTAAGTATGCCCGCCTGCGGGGAGAAAAAACCATTACAGAACGACTGGCTGGCGAAATCCTTGCAGCATCTAAAAATGAAGGCGCTGCAATAAAAAAGAAGGACGATACGCACCGCATGGCAGAAGCAAATAAAGCATTTTCACATTTCAGGTTCTAACAGATATGGCCAAGAAAGACTTAAAATTCCTAAGAAATATCGGTATCATGGCGCACATTGATGCCGGTAAAACTACCACAACCGAACGCATTTTGTTCTACACCGGACTGTCTCATAAAATTGGAGAAGTTCACGACGGTGCTGCCACCATGGACTGGATGGAACAAGAGCAGGAACGAGGTATTACCATTACTTCTGCTGCCACCACTACCTTTTGGAATTACCCTACTGAGCAGGGGCAATCTACCCCTGATACCAAAGAGTTCCGGGTAAATATTATTGATACTCCGGGTCACGTTGACTTCACCGTTGAGGTAGAGCGTTCCCTGAGGGTATTAGATGGTGCAGTTGCGCTATTCGATTCAGTAGCCGGTGTTCAACCGCAATCAGAAACGGTGTGGCGTCAGGCCGACAAGTACGGTGTTCCCCGTATCTGTTTTGTAAATAAAATGGATAAGGTTGGGGCTGACTTTTTCTTCGTGGTAAAAGACATTGAAGAGAAGTTCCGGTGTAAGCCTGTGCCTTTGCAAGTACCTATTGGTGCCGAGAAAGAATTTAAAGGGGTTGTTGACCTGGTATTGAACAAAGCAATAGTGTGGGATGATGAAAACTTTGGTATGACTTACCGGGTAGTTGACATCCCTGCCGAACTGGAAGATACTGTTAGTGAGTGGCGACAGAACCTTATTGAAAACGTTGCCGAGTACGACGATACACTGTTAGAAAAATTCTTTGAAGACCCAGACTCCATCACTGTTGAAGAGATGAGAGTTTGTATTCGTAAGGCGGTAATTGACATGAAGATGTTCCCCGTTTATTGCGGTTCTGCCTTCAAGAATAAAGGGGTTCAGGCGGTACTCGACGGAGTAATTGAATATTTGCCTTCACCTATCGACCTGCCACCGGTTGTGGGAACTAACCCGGATACCGAAGAAGAGGAAGAGCGTCGCCCGGAAATCGACCAGCCATTTGCAGCACTAGCATTTAAAATTGCCACTGATCCTTTCGTTGGTCGCCTGGCATTCTTCCGTGTTTATTCCGGTAAACTAGACGGCGGTTCTTACATCTATAATATGCGAACCGGTAAGAAAGAAAGAATTTCCCGTCTGATGCAGATGCACTCCAACAAGCAGAACCAGATCGAACGGGTAGAAGCTGGTGATATCGCAGCCGGAGTTGGATTCAAGGACATTAAAACCGGCGATACATTAGTAGAAGAGAAAGGTAAGATTATACTAGAATCCATGTCCTTCCCTGAGCCGGTAATTGGTTACGCCATTGAGCCCAAGAAGCAGGAGGATGTAGATAAGTTGGGTATGGCAATATCTAAACTGGTAGAAGAAGACCCTACGTTAGTGGTAAATACAGATGAAGATACAGGCCAGACTGTTCTTCGTGGAATGGGTGAACTACACCTGGATATCATCATTGATCGCCTAAAGCGTGAATTCAAGGTTGAAATCAACCAGGGTGCACCACAGGTTGCTTATAAAGAAGCGTTAACCGGATCGGCCGACCACAAAGAAGTTTACAAGAAGCAAACAGGTGGTAAGGGTAAGTTTGCCGACATCGTATTTGAAATTGGACCCGGTGAAGAAGACAAGCCCGGCTTGCATTTCGATAATGCAATTGTAGGTGGTAAGATTCCAAAAGAATTCATTCCCGCGGTACAGAAGGGTTTTGAAAGTGCAATGGCCAACGGGCCTTTAGCTGGCTACCCAATTGAATCGATGAAAGTTCGTCTTTACGACGGTTCGTTCCACGACGTAGACTCCGACTCATTAAGCTTTGAGATGGCTGCTCGATTAGGTTATAAGATAGCCGCCAAAAGTGCTAAACCTGTATTAATGGAGCCTGTTATGGCGGTAGAAGTAGTTAGTCCTGATGACTTTACTGGTGCTGTTACCGGCGACCTTAACAAGCGCCGGGGTATCATGAAAGGAATGGACTCGAAAGGAAATGCAACTGTATTGAAGGCAAGTGTGCCGCTGTCTGAATTATTTGGCTACATCACCGACCTCCGAACCATTTCTTCGGGACGTGCGGTAGCTACCCTAACATTTTCCCATTACGATCAGGTGCCAACTAATATTGCTGATGAGATCATTGCCAAAGCGAAAGGTGAAGCAGTAACGAAATAATAATGAACCAGAAGATCAGAATAAAGCTAAAATCATACGACCATAACCTGGTTGATAAAAGTGCCGAGCGCATTGTACGTGCTGTAAAAACCACCGGGGCGATAGTTAGTGGCCCTATACCACTGCCTACCGAAAAGCAGGTTTACACCGTATTGCGTTCGCCGCACGTGAATAAAAAAGCGAGGGAACAGTTTCAGCTGTCTACTTTTAAGAGACTGATTGACATCTACTCAAACAGTTCTAAAACCGTTGAGGCACTGATGAGACTTGAGCTGGCAAGTGGGGTACACGTAGAAATTAAAGTATAATAACATATACGTTACACTTACAGGAACCAATCTGCAATAAGCGGGTTGGTTTCTTTTTGTGCAGTTGGTTCGTTAGTTAATAAACAAATGGAATTATTTTGATTAAAAGAATGCTTTCCCTAGTTTTGCAATCCTTTTACAGTTGGGGAAGAGGTTAAAATACTGAATTAAGTAGTAATGTCAGGTATAATAGGAAAAAAAATAGGAATGACCAGCATCTTCACCGAAGACGGTAAAAGCACTGCTTGCACCGTAGTTCAGGCTGGCCCTTGCGTGGTAACAC
>CAZIWJ010000225.1:0-5896 GCA_964542855.1 uncultured Roseivirgaceae bacterium | reverse complement strand
GTGAGCGCGTAAAAATTGATGCCCTTCGTGAATCGCATCGCCAGTATCCTGCACGTTTCATGACGATTCAAGCGGAAAAGATGGGAGGTTTCGATCGCGGCAGAGCGCGGGAAGCCCTCTCCATACCTGAAAAATACGATCCTGTTGATATTATGGCTGTGGGCTATCCGGGAAATATCGATGAAATTGACGATGATAACGTTAAGAAAAGGGCTTCGGCTTCCCGCACCCGTAAACCGATTAATTCATTTGTTTTCAGGAGTGGTTTCTAAATAACTAAATGATGGTTAACGGGGCTACCCAAACAGGTAGCCCTGTTAATTATTAAACTTTTACTTTTTAAGCCCAATTTCAGCCAAACGCTCATTAAGAAACTCTCCTGCAGTTATGTTTTGGTATTGTTTCGGGGTATCATCACTCACACAACTCTCAAGGCAGGTCAGGTCCATATCTGATTTAGGGTGCAGGAAAAAAGGAATGGAATACCTCGAGAAATGCATTTTGTCTTTTGGAGGGTTTACTACGCGGTGAATAGTTGATATCAGTACATCATTGGTGAGACGTGCCAGCATATCGCCAACGTTAACCACAATTTGCTCCGGTAATGCGGTTACAGGAATCCACTCGCCATCCTTCCGGAGTATTTCAAGTCCATCGGCACTGGCTCCCATAAGAAGCGTAATTAGGTTAATATCTCCATGCTCGGCTGCTCGTACCGCTCCGTTTGGTACTTTATCGGGGTCCACAATCGGATAATAATGGATAGCCCTCAGGATGCTGTTTCCGTTTTGTACCTTGTCTCTGAAATAATGCTGTGGTAAATTGAGGTATAAAGCAATGGCTTCCAGCAAGGTTAAACCGGCATGCTCCAGGGTTTGGTAAGCTGAGGAAGTAAACTCTTTAAATTCAGGTACTTCCTCGGGCCATACATTAGGCGGGTATCCGGCCCCGGATTCCCCACCGGATAACTGCCCGATTTGGTAAAACTCTTTGAGGTCACCGACATTCCTGCCTTTGGCGTGTTCACTTTCCTTCTGGGTGTACCCCCGCTGCATGTCCAGGTCAGGGCGCATGTACTTCAGTTTGGATTCATCAGGAAGGTTGAAAAAGGCCTGAACAATTTTGTAAAGTTTACCAATATGGCTTTCGGTTAGCCCATGATTTTTAATGGCTACAAAGCCAATATTATTAAAAGCGTTGCCTAGATTTTTAACAAACTCATTTTTCTTGTTAATATCGCCTGTGGTAAAGTCATTTAAATCTAAAACGGGTATATCGTCAAATAAATCTTTTTTCATGTCGGAAATTTTGTATCTAGGAATGACCAACTAAATTAATAATAATTTTAAAGCCAAACGAAAATTACTTACCATGCGAATTTTACAAACAATTACCATACTAAGCGCGCTTTTCCTGCTAAATTCATGCGGCGGATCTTCCCAGGAGTCTGCCCAGTCGACCGAAGGTGATGAAAGCAGCAATGCTGAAACGCAAGCGCCGGAAACTACCGAAGTAACACTGTCAGACGCTCCCGGCAGCCCGGCCTATGAAAATTCCATGCTGGAACTCACTATGCCTGAAAATGGCGATAAGCTACCATCTGGTGAGCCGGTTTCCTTTGCTTACGATGTAACGAACTATGAACTGATGGTTCAAACCCCCGATGCAGATTCAAAACCCCTGGCCAATTCAGGTAAAGGACAGCACATTCATGTAATTTTCAATAATAACCCTTATTACGCCAAGTATGAACCCGAATTTGATATGGAACTGGAAGATGGCCATTACGTGGTACTTTCTTTCCTTTCCCGTTCATACCACGAAAGTGTTAAAAACCCGGAAGCTTTTAATGTAACCCAGTTTACAGTAGGCGATGGTAATCCTGAAATGGCCGATTTAACCGCACCCCATTTGTTTTACAGCCGTCCGAAGGGAACCTACGTGGGAGAAGATACAGAAGAAGTGCTGTTCGACTTTTTCCTGGTGAATGCCAGTTTATCTGAAAATGGTTATAAAGTACGGGTAACCGTAAATGGTGAAACCGAATTTATGGTTAATGAATGGAAGCCATACGTACTAAAAGGACTGCCCATAGGTGAAAACCGGGTGAAAATAGAGATGCTGGATGCTGAAGGCAACCTTGTCGATAGCCCGTTTAACGGGGAAGAAAGAGTGTTCACCCTGGAGGAGGCCGAAATGGCAAGCTAATTAATTAGTGCATCACGGCTTGAAGCACTGACATTGATTTGAGTTCTCCGAAGCTTTCAACGTGAATCCGGTAAAAGGTCAGTACGTCTTCCAGTACTGACCTTCTTATTTCAGGGTTATTTACCTGCATTTTCCTGAACCCTGAGGCCATAAATTGTTCTACCATATTCATTCTTTCCTGCAAATGATCGGCTGATTTCATCAACCCCTGGAGCTGCTGGTACATCTCACTGGCGTTGGTCGGCTGAAACCCCAGGTAGCGGCTTAACTGGATCATAAAAATCAGATGAAAGCTGGCGTATCCTTCTGGAGTATGGTCGAGAATAAGCAGGGCTTTGGAAATAAAATCGTATAAATCACGGTTCGGTTCCTCTTCCTGTATCACCTTGTTGAGCAGTTCGCTCAGAAATAAAGCGATGCCCGACTTATAGATATCGTTAGGGATGCTTTCGTAAGGCTCACTGCATTTTAGCTCTGATACCCTGCGCAGGGAGTCGGCCGATCCTTCAACCGGCTTTTTGTAATACACAACGAGATCCAGTAAGGTTAAAGGCTGAAAAAACGCAATCTTGGTTTTGAAGCGTTTTCCCGATCCTCTTACACTGTTTACAATATAGGATTGCACGCCCAGTTCTCTTGTAAAAATGCGGGCGATAATCGACGACTCCTTAAACTTAATATGGCTTAAAACAATGCCACGGGTTTTTTCCAGCATAGTTACCGGATAACGGTTATTTTACCCACAAATGTTTCATTACCGTCGGCAGAAGAACTGAATACCAGGTAAACTCCCGACTGAACAGGTTGATTATTATAATTGGTCAGGTTCCAGGTTGCCGTTCCTCCGGCTGCGTTAATTTCTTTTACCAGCAATCCATTTACAGAAGTGAGTTTAACGTTAGCATTCTGCACCAGACCCTTAATGGCTACCAGCCCGCTAAAGCCGGGCCGCACCGGGTTGGGAAAAATTTTAGTGTTTTGATAAGTACTTCCTCCGTCAGTAGCAGTACCTCTATAAGATACTATTCCCGATGCAGTAGCCATGAAAACTTCACCAGATTCAGGCTGAATAATTATTTCCTGAATGGTATTCGAAGGTAACGGGCTATTGGATCGGGTAAACTCCGCAACCAGCGATTCCCCGAATTCCTCGTAAAGGAACAGGCCGTTATCGGTACCAAACCATTTTCTGTTGCCCCCGTCGATAGCGATTGCATTTATATTTTCGTCAGTAAGCAGAAACCGACGCTCAAAAACTGGTTGAATGGCATCGACTTCTTCTTTAAATATATCGTCAGCAGACAAAAAGTAAGCCGTTCCTTCATTAGTTCCTACCCAAACCTGGTTAAACCGGTCAATTTCCAGCGTATTGATCCGATTTCCCGGTAATCCTCCTTCACCTGGTGCCTGGCCTAACACACGGATAAAACCTTCTCTTTCGTTGAAAACCAATATTTTTCTTCCTGTCCCATTACCATCTGCCAGTATAACCCATACGGTTCCATTGGAACTAATGCGTGATGAAGAAGAAAAAAGGGAAGGGTCGCTGTTAACATCGTATTCCAGCCATTGGTTATCGGCCGATCTATACACGAAAAGAGGCGATAAGGTATCGGCTGTGGTTACCCATAAATCCTGATTATGGTCTAATTGCAGGTCGGTAATTTCAGAAAAGGAAGAATCAGGTAAATTTTCAAAAGGTACGAACCCGGCATCGTGCCCGGCCCACCTGTATAAGCCTCCATTAAAAGCAGCAACAACGTATTCTCCTGTTTGCGGAGTGAAAATAACTTTCACAACGTCTTTTAGAAGATCATCCTGAACAACCTGCCATTGGCCGGATTCAAAAATTGAAAATGCGCCGTTATTGTTTAGCGGTGCAAATTTCCTGCTGTAACCGCCCGGTGAAACAACCAGTTGTCCATTTGCATAAGTTGCCGAGAAAAAACTGTCTTTTACCGGGCCAGCAGGTAAAATAATTTGCTGAATGTTCCCGCTGCTATCAAAGTTGAGCACTCCCTCACCAGAAGAGGCTACCCAGTAGCCTTCTGTTGATGGCTCAATTTCGTTTACGTTATTATCGGTTAATATAGCAACGTTGTTTGCATTCACATCGTACTCCAGTAACCCTTCGTTGGTAGCTAAAAGGATTGAATACTGGCCAGTAGCATAAGCATGAAACTGACTAGCCCCTGAAACCCTCGTTTGGACCCATTTCCTGCCACTTCGTCGGTATAAGCCCAGGCCATCGAAAGCAGCATAGCGCTTACCAAGAAACGAAAAAGTTAACGAAGCAGCCTGTTCCGGCAAATTATCGAGGGCACCGTATCGGGTCCAGTTGTTAAAATTAAACCGGTTGAACGCCGGGTTCAGCGGGGCCGCAATAAGCCCGTCTTCCGTAGCGGCAAAAATAGAGTCGTCCAGGCTCAGGCTGTAAACCCCTGCCGACTTTCCGGCCGGGCCCAGTTGTAGATAGGAATCAGAAAGAACCAGCGGGTCATCAGGGTCCTGGGTGTATAATATTAACCGGATTCCCAGGCTGGTAGCGAGAAAAACAGAGTCGTTCAACACCTGAACCTCGTTAATAACTTCGTTACGGTTAATATCCGCAGTTACCAGGCTGGTAAAGGATACCAGTTTGTTTTCGCTGAGTAAATCAATTTGACCATTTTCATACGTAAACAGCACCTCCCCCCTGGGCATACTGGTGATGTCTACTATTGCGTTGCCAGAAAACCCATCGGATGCACCCAGTATCGTAACCGACTGGTTGTTAATATCATAAGTAAATAAGCCCGAGTTGCTGGCCGCATAAAGTTTGTCTTCATTTTGAGCCAGGGTTTGAATAGTAAAGTAGGAGTAATGGGTTTGCCAGGTACCAACGGGAATATCCTGGCTTTTTACAGAAAAAGAAAGAACAAAAATGAAGATCAGCGCAGCAAATACGCACCGGTTTACCAGATTAACTTTATTCATTACTCAGATCCCTGAAAAAATAATAGCGGCTGCGGGCCTGGTAAGTTTCCTGTGCTCCAAGCCTGGTTTGTTCCGGAGTATCATCCACACGGTACGAGAAAGAAGCAGGTACACCCGATAGCGCACAAACGGCATGTAATTTTGTAACGTACTCGGCCACTGCCAGTAAATTAGGCATGGGGCCGAAAGGTTTACCCCGGAAATCCATATCCAGTCCTGCCACAATCACTCTTTTTCCCTGGTTAGCCAATTGAACAGCCACGTCTACGATATTCTCATCAAAAAACTGGGCTTCATCTATTCCAATTACTTCATAATTTCCCGCAAGGTCTATGATGTGCGCTGCATCATCAGTAGCTACTGATTCAATCTGGGCCTGGTTATGCGATATAACATAATTTTTATGGTAACGGGTATCGACTGATGGTTTAAAAACTTTAACCCGCTGCTTGGCAATAATTGCCCTTTTAAGCCGCCTGATCAGTTCTTCTGTTTTACCTGAGAACATGCAGCCACAAATCACTTCAATCCAGCCGGTTTGCGTGTGCATTCCCGTAGTAGTAGGTTCTACAAACATAAGCGTTTGCTTATCTTTAAATTCAACGATGAATACGGAATTTATATACCTTATTGTTAGATTATTCGTTAACGATAACAAAAAAGTACGATTTACAAATATGGAAAAAAAACTGAATTTTGCTTCTGTTAAATC
>CAZIWJ010000224.1:0-5951 GCA_964542855.1 uncultured Roseivirgaceae bacterium | reverse complement strand
ACTCCCGGGTGTATAGTTCTTCGTATCGTTTAACTTCGGCGGGGCCGGGCTGTATAATGCCATCGCCGGGTGTAGCCGGACGTTGTATATCAAGGTAAGGGAAGCCACTTATGAAGTGGCTAATTTGTTCTTCAACCTGTTCCGGGGTTACACCAAATGTTTTGATCTGTTCCAGATCTGATGAGTTGAGCATGAAAGTGGGGCTTTTCCAGCAAATATATGAGTTTATTGCCGGCTTGTAAATAAATTTCCCACCTCCGGAAAAAGTGAATGGGGGTACGAGAATTAACCCGGCTTCAGCTATTTAGGTAGTTCAGACTCTTGCGACGAAAAATTTCTTTACAACGATCATCAAGAAATTCTTCATCTTCTTCCATGAAAGGGTCAGTAAGGTAGTCGACGTGGTACTGATCAAGTTGTTTTTCCATAACTTTAATATTTAGTTTTAATAATTAAGTTAAACAGTTACAATTCCTGTTCCATATTGTTCACGCGGTACTTGTGACGTAATAAATTTTGTATTTTATTCATAAATGATTGAATACTTTAAAATGGCACTTTAGCTAACGAAACCATAATTTAAATCATTCCTAAATCTGGTCTTTTTTAACCATTATTCCCCAAACTGAATTTAAACTGGTTATTTAACTGAAACTTCTATATTCGGCATTTTAAATTTCTGCTCTACGCTTATGCTACGATATTCATTATTGCTATTAATTATTGCTTCTTTAGTTCAGGGGTGTTCTAACAGCGAACAAACACCTGCCGATAACCGGCTTGCCCAGTGGCAGGAACAGGCAGAAGCCGTTACAATTTTTCGTGATGATTACGGTATTCCGCATGTGTACGGAAAAACCGATGAAAACGCGGTATTCGGAATGATTTACGCCCAGTGTGAGGATGATTTTAACCGGGTGGAACGAAATTACCTGTTTGCTACCGGGAGGCTGGCAGAAGCCATGGGGGAGGAATACATTTACAGCGATCTCAGAGCACGCCTTTACATGACCCGTAATGAAGCGATAGAAATGTATGAAAACAGCCCGCCTGAACTAAAATCACTCTGCATGGCCTGGGCCGACGGTATAAACTATTACCTGCACACCCACCCGGAAGTAAAACCGCAACTTCTTACCCACTTCGAACCGTGGATGCCCATGTACTTCAGCGAAGGATCCATAGGTGGTGATATTGAAAGAATTAGCCTGCGGGAAATGCGGGCTTTTTACGAACAAACGCCCGAACATATGTTGTCGCTGGAATCTTCTTCACTAGAATTTCCCGAAGAACCGGTGGGGTCGAACGGTATTGCTATCGCCCCGGAGCTTTCTGCTACGGGCAATGCTATGCTCCTTATTAATCCTCATACTTCTTTCTTTTTCCGGGGTGAAATTCATATGGCAAGCGAAGAGGGTTTAAATGCCTACGGCGCGGTTACCTGGGGGCAGTTTTTTATTTACCAGGGTTTTAACACTAACACCGGCTGGATGCATACATCTACCCGTGCCGATTGTATTGATGAATTTGTGGAAACTATCGTGCAGCAGAATGACCAGTTGTATTATGAGTACGGAGATGAATTACGTAGGCTCGAAGAAAGTGAAGTAACGTTAAAGTACAGGGAAGGCGACAGCCTGAAAACCAGGACTTTCCCGATGTACCATACCCTTCACGGGCCCATCGTGCGCGGCAGCGGCAACCAATGGGTGGCCACCCGCATCATGTGGAAACCGGTGGAAGCGCTTACCCAATCTTACGGCCGCATGAAAACCACGGGCTATGATTCTTTTCACGACATCATGAAAATCAGGACTAATTCTTCTAACAACACGGTTTATGCCGATTCGGAAGGTAACATTGCTTATTACCACGGTAATTTTCATCCCCGCCGCGACACAACTTTCGATTATTCGGAACCGGTAAATGGTAGCAACCCGGCTGCCACCTGGCAGGGACTACACCCGGTAAGTGAATGCATTACCTTACTTAACCCGGAGAATAACTGGATTCAAAACTGCAATTCCACCCCTTTTACCGCAGCTGCCGAATACAGTCCTAACCGGGAAAATTACCCGGTTTACATGGCCATGGATGCGGAAAATTTTCGTGGAGTGCAGGCCGTCAGGGTGCTGGAAGAACAGCAAGAAATTAGCCTTGAAAGCCTTATCGATTTAGCTTACGACCCCCGCCTTACCGGGTTTGAAGCGCTTATTCCAGGACTGGTTTCGGCTTTCGATGAATCGGCTACTCAACAACAGAAAGAAAACCTCGGGCCGGCAATCGACACGCTGAGAAAATGGAACTACACGGTAGCAGGAAATTCTTCGGCTATGTCGCTGGCAGTTTATTACGGCCTGGAAACTTACCGTAATTCAAGTTTTCCTGAAGGATTAACCCGCATGGAAAAATTGGTATTTGCCGGTAACGATAGCCCGAATGAAGAACGGCTGGCGCTGTTCTCAGCCTCGTTGAGTAAACTAGAAGAAGATTTCGGTAACTGGAATACACCATGGACAGAAATAAACCGCTATCAACGCCTGAACGGTGACATACGCCAGGATTTTAACGATGATAAGCCCAGTGTGGGGGTGCCCATGGCTTCAGCCCGTTGGGGGGCCCTGGCGGCTTTTAATTCTCGTCAGTATCCCGGTACTAATCGCTTTTACGGTACTTCTGGAAATAGTTTTGTTGCCGCGGTTGAATTTGGCGATTCCATTCGTGCCAAAGCGCTGTTGGCCGGGGGGCAAAGCGGCAACCCGGAATCACCTCATTTTAACGACCAGGTTGATATTTATGTGAATGCACAGTTCCGTGATGTGGCCTATTATCGCAGCGATGTGGAATCACGTGCCGATGAACAGTACAAACCGGGTAAAAGAAAGTAGCAGTAGCAATATTTTTTACCGGTTCGATGAAGCATCTTTACGGGTTACCGGCACCTCTATATTTACGGTAAATTCGTCTCCGACCAGGAATCCGAAAATAGGGCCCATGATGCCAAAATTCGTGCGGTCTACCGTAATATTTCCCCTAAAAGTACCTTTATTACCATTCTGAACGAAAGAAAAAGGGATGGGGACTTTCCGGCTTTCCCCGTGAAGGGTAAGAATTCCGTCGAGAACATAGTTGCCGCCATCTTGCATTACTTTCGATGATTGATAGGAAATTTCCGGGTATTCCACTACGCTAAACCAGCTTTCATCGCGAGCATGCTTGTCTTTCAGGTTGTTCCCGGTATCAATAGTTTTTGCGTTAAGCGAAACATCAAAGTAAGCCTGGTCGAGCTGATCGGGTGAAAAACGAATCGTTCCCGAAAGCCCCCTGAATGTACCTTCTGCTCCCGTGCCATCAAAAGCAATGGTGTAGTCGTTATCAATGCTCCAGTTGCTTTGAGCATTTACTGAAAAGCTCAAAAAAAAAGTTATAACTATGAAAAAAGATCGTGTAAAATGCATTTCTTAAAAATGTTATGTTGTAATACTAGCTTCTCTGTTAAATAAATGTTTATTTCACCCGGAGTAATTTTTTTAAACAATATTCTTTACGAGTAACGGAATGGTTTTTGCCCGACTTTTATAAACAGTGGACGTATATGGTTTACTACGTTGATGACAATCCACTGGATAGGTTAATTTTTAAGAAAAAGATCAAACTCGACGATTCCCACCTGATTTTGTTCGAAACGGTTGAAGCCCTCATCGCCGATTTAGTTGATGAAAATCAATTTTTACCAAGGGTGATCGTTACCAATCTTAACCAGGAGAATAATGAAATGCTACAGGGTTGGGACCTTCTCGAGTGGCTGGAGCAAAACCAGGTCAATTTCCCAAAAGTTTTTGTGCTTACTAATTCCATTGTCAATAGCGATATTCTTCAACTGGAAAATTACAGCTCCAAGCCTGTGTATCTTTCAAAACCTATTACCGATAAAGACCTCCATTACATTTGTGCTTTTTTTCCTTAGGAGCTGGTAGAAGCTTCACCCCACCAAGCAGCCGTACGGGCATTACTTGTATTTTTGTACATAGCTTCGCAACTCACTCTACCTTTAAATTAAATATTCCTGAATACGTGGCATTAAGTTATACTTGTAGTGCTTATTAAAACACTATCTTTTGGGCTGCAATTTTCCCTTCGGTTGCTGTACTGTACATCAAATGGCGCTGGAGGTTGCCCGGATTACGGCCGAAAAGCTAATTTCAGCTCGGGGTAGGTAGATAACCAGTTACCGCACTGGCCAACGATTATCATCTGCAACCCGGTAAAAAAGTATCAGAAGAAGTATAGCCTGAACATAATTACTCAGAACTGGTGAGCGTAAGTTAAAATTTACATTGTTAGTAAGGCGTTCTTTTTGAAGCTTAATCATATTATATTAGTGATATTTTTGTTGAAAGCACCGACTCCCTTTAAGGATAAGCCGGATAATGAACGTATTAAATAATCTTAAAAATTACCTTTCGTTGAAACTGCTGAGTACCATAAACAATCGCCTGCTTTTTGCTTTCGGTATTTTCACTATTAATGTTGTTATCGCTTCATCCATTTCTTATTACTATTTCACCCGGGCCAACGATTACAAAAAACTTGATCAGGTAATTCAGAATACCCATGTTAATTACCTGAACCTGAATAAAAGAGATATGGCTTTTTTTCAGCTGGATAAAAGATCGCCTTCTTTTTTCTTTGAAGGGGAGTGTGAGGATACCCGGACTCACCAGCTTAAAAAGGGCAGGCTCGATAGCCTGATTAACCAGTTGATAAATAATCCGCTGAGCCGCGATCCGTTTATCGTTAGTTCCCTGAAGTCTATCGATAGTTTGCTGTCTATCTACAATACCTCCTTCGAGATTACCCTTAACAAAATCCAGGAAAGGGGTTTCGATGATTACGGCATGGAAGGGAACATAAGAAATTATGTTCACGAACTGGAGGGGTTGTCCGGGCAATTGAAACTATCCGATGTACTTTCGTTGAGACGCCACGAAAAAGATTACTTTCTTAGAAAGGAACCAACTTATATTAATCAATTCAACACCCTAAGTAAAGAAATTTTAACTAACCTGAAACCGCAGGCCCCGGGGTACCGGCAAGCTTACGACCTGGTTAATAAATATTCTGCATCGTTTAACCGGATAGTATCGCTGGAAGCTGAAATTGGGATGGACGGGAGAAACGGCCTCAAACAAAAACTGGCCGGCCTGGATAAGCAGCTTAACCAGCAATTTAGCCGTTTATATGCCTACTCGAGCCAGCGTTCGAAAGAAATCAGCAACAAAAGTGAGATAACCTTTCTCCTAACAGTTATTGTATCGGTGATTCTCTCTATCGTACTCAGCCTAATGGTTTCCAATACCCTTTCCCGGCCAATTACGAAACTGGCAGAATCGATGGACCGCTTTATTGCTAACGGCTTTCGGGGTAAAACATCCGTACAGCACCATAACAGCGTTTTAGAATTGAAAGTGCTTTCCCAATCATTTGAAAACCTGATTTATCGAACCCAGGAGCAGTTTAAAGAAATAAAACAGCAGTCACACTTGTTGAAGAAACAGAACCACGACCTGACCAAACTGAATGAAGAGCTAGATCAGTTCGTGTATAGCGCAGCCCATGACCTGAGGGCCCCGCTTACTTCGGTGCTCGGGCTGGTAAGTATTCTCCGTATGGACGAACACGATAAAAATTCTCGCAAGGAGTATCTCGATATGATCGAGAAAACAGTAGCCAAACTCGACTCGTTCATCAGCGATATTGTAAATTATTCTAAAAATAACCGCCTACAGGTAAACCAGGACCCTATTAATTTCAAATCCCTCCTCGAAGAGGTGTTTAATGATCACCTGTACAGCAAGGAAGCCGTAGGAGTAGAACGAAAAATTGAAGTATCGGGTAACCACGACTTTTTTACAGACGAAAGAAGGCTTACGGTTATTTTAAATAACCTG
>CAZIWJ010000223.1:0-6004 GCA_964542855.1 uncultured Roseivirgaceae bacterium | reverse complement strand
CAGGGTGTTATTCACTGTACTGGGAGGTAAAGTAGCTTACGAACGGTAAACGTAAAGGAAAGAGGAGTAAACTACTCCTCTTTTTCTTTCTTGGAAAAATCGTAGGCTTTTTTAGCCCCAAACATTCCACCCAGTAAAAGAAGAATGCTGGCACCACCGTCGATAGGCACTGTAGGAAATCCGCATTCTGCTGCACATGGATCACTAGGCGGGAGAGGCGCCGAGGGAGGCGTGTCGCAATCACATTCATTATTTGTTTGTGGGGCGTTGGGCGCGTCTGATATTGAATAATTTGAATTATTCTGATTATATACATCGGTTTCTTCATAAATATTATTTCCATACAAATCTGTACCGTCTTGCGCATTAACCGGAGAAGAATTAGCAAGTAGAGAGATCAGCAGTACTAAGGCGTATTTTAATTTACGTGTAATCATGCGTATGGTATTAACTCAATTGAACTAATAGATTTATGAATTCAGTACTCATTCCGATAGAATGAATCTTCGGGTATAGAATTGATTGCCACTTTGGATGTTTAGAATATAAAGTCCTTCGGGTAAACCAGCGATTGGAATTGAACCCTGCAGGGTATCCTTCAACCCGCGATTTCCTCTAGCTACCTTACGTCCGAAAGTATCTACAATCCGGTAATGGAAAGCCGGCTTAGCCGGTTCAGGCAGTTGAAAGTCAATACGCTGACCGGATACAAACAAGGTAAATTCCGGCGGAGATTCCTTTTCAAAATGGGTTCCGGTTACAATGTCGTATTCGTTCTCTTCATTACGAACCGAGTCAGGTTCTCCCCCGGCTTCAGCCTGGATCCGGGCAAATTGTAAGTGGTAAGTTGAATCCAGTTCCCCGGCTGTTAATTCTACCGGGAGCGATTTATTAACCGGGTATACCTCGTTAGTTACCGAGTTCCAGTACTGAAGGGTGTAATTGGGAAAAGAGGTAGCGTTTAAATCATCAGAAAGGGTATTTATAATGTGTAGCCCGCTATTTTTTGCTTTAATAAAAAGAGGAACGGTTACCGTATCTGCTTTGGGGTAGGGTAGAAAGTTAATGGCAATTTTTTTGTTATCAGCTTTAGTAAACCCCGTAGGACCCGTAAAATTAGAGCCGTATTTCACGGCATCTTCAGCCCCAATAAACGCATTACTAGCCCCTTCTTTAAAAGCCAGTTGAATTAAATCATAATGACTGGTTACTGAATCTTCAGCGACTTTTAGTTTTACCAGGTCGAATTCATTCCCTTTTTTTCGGGCAAAATCACTATTGCTTTCAATATCATTGCGCACCCGCATTTCATTGGTAAAAACTAAGTTGCGGGCTGCACTCACCTTAACAAAAAAGGCCTGTCCGGATGGAATGGTATCATCGATAGTAGTAATATAATTACGCTGATCAGCATCGAACAAATAAATAGCTCCGCTTCCATCGATGTTGGTTTTATCGACCATATTCCAATCCAGAGCTGATGGATAAGGGTTGGCAACTAAATTATAGAATATATTACTTGTATCCGCTATGTTCTCAAGGGCTTGCTCATCAGGATAATACAGTGGAACAGTAACATTTCCGTTAGTAGGTGACCCCTGGTAGTTTAATATTTTTGGATTAGTTTCTGTAACATTATATCCGATGCCCGCCTGCATGATACCAGAAGCTATTTGCCACACCCCGGTTGGGAATCTTTGCCTGGGACCAAAAACATAAGCTCGCCCACCTTCTGATAAAAAGTTATTAAAACTCTGCCCCGCAACAGGGGGTCCCAAATAATGCCCGTACCTTCCCCCGGAAATGGCTCGCTGCACCGTAATTACTCCATTAACTTCGCTGCCTTCTTCCTGGATAAGCGATGCGGTTAAATCAGGAGTTGAACGCAGTACCAGGGTGCTGTCGCTGTTTACTATTCCGGCTACCGTAAGGTATTCATCGACCGTAGTTTGGGTTTCCAGGTTTACGGTGCTGCCGCTGAAAACATTCATCCGGAACATCGAGAAGGTGCTGTCGCCTGATATACGAATAGTGTTGCCGGCAAAGTTAACGGTTCCTGTATTGGAAAGGAATGTACCGTTATCTACCACATTACCATAAATGGTTAATGTACCATCGGTGGAGGTTACTGTGATATCGCGGGGGACTACAAAATCATAGTAAGACAAATCACCACTTAGCACGGTATCACCCTGCACATTTAAAGATTGCAGCTCCAACAGTTCAGCACCTCCGGTATTTCCTTCACCTGATAACTCACCCAGCAATATGATGCGGCTGATATCATCAGTCCGGAAGGTTCCCTCATTTGTAGCGTTACCCCTGACCACAATTTCAGATCCAATGGCATTGACCCCATCGGAAGCAATTAACCGTCCTGATGATGAAAGGGTAACATCTCCTGTGATATCAATCTTGCCTCCGGCTGTAGCCTGGAAAGTAGCTTCTAGCCCTACCGAAGCGTTGCCTCCGACAGTTAAATTACCTGTACCAGCAAAATCCAGTTTGGTTCCATTGGATGAAGCAGATGGATCGCCTATTTCAATATCTCCAGCAATGGTAGCGCTACCAGAGCCGGTAATTGTCAGGCTTCGTCCTCTGCCAACACCAACTGATTCGCTAGAAAAACTGCCATTGTTTTCTAAAACAGCGTTGGTACCGGCAAGCAGCTGGTTGTTAACAAACAGGTTAGCTTCCGGCTCAATAATTACCGTAGCATTATTAGTAATAACAAGATCCTGGGTAGAAGAAGAATCCCTTACGGTTACAGTATGCCCGTTGTTGATCCGGGCTTCAATCAGGTTACTCGAATCGTAGGTGGGTACCATACCATTTCTCCAGGTAGACGGATCATCCCAGAACCCCGACTGGGCAGAAATAACCCGTTGGTTAGTTTGTGCGGAGCAAATGGTTGTAAAAAGAAAAGCAAGGGACAAGAATAGAATTTTCTTCATAAAGCTAGAAAAAGTACGCATGTAACTAATCTCAAAGAAAGAATATTAATAGTTATTTATAAAGCTTTTCTTGGTTTTATTATAATTTTTTTAGGATCAAAAGGTTCAAGATGACAATATCTTTCCTAAATGTAGTCTAGCAGTACATTTTTGTGCTAAAAAGTACGTATCAGTGATGATGAATATCAGTATTTTGTAAACAAACGGGAAATCTAAACAGTGATGGCTGTTGTTTAACATCCATTTGCATTAAACTAAACAAAGTTGGAAAGGTCACGTATAATTAAGTGTAAGTCATTGATTAATAATCAAATCTAGAATTACACTTATTATGATGAAATTAAGAGATAAAAGAGAGTATGAAGGTAACCCAATTGGTTTACCCGACGAAGTAGCTAAGAAAATTGCACTGGATCTAGATAGACATTTAGCTTCATTAACAACACTGTACCACCAGTATCACAAGCACCACTGGTTAGTAGAAGGACCTCAGTTTCGAGATCTACACCTGTTCTTCGAAGAGAATTACAATCAAATTCATGAATTGTACGACATGGTAGCGGAACGCCTAACTGTAATGGGTTACGCACCAACGGTACATCCGGTTGAAATGTATGAATTGTCATACGTTGAGCATGAGCCATCAGGTGTATTCCGTATTCGTGAATCATTAGAGCGTGACATGGAAGCTGAGAAGAGTATCTCAATAGAGTTACGTAAAACCATTAGGATGGCTATGGAACTTGGTGATTACGGTACAGACAACTTATTAAAGAAAGTTCTGTACAAAACCGAAGATAGAGCACACCACATTGAACACTTCCTGGGTGAAGATACTCTGGAGGTAGGATTAACATCCAAGGAAAGTGAAGTTATGGCATAAGTGGCCTAAATAAAGTTAAGCGAAAAAGGCGACCAATCTGGTCGTCTTTTTTTTTGCACTATTCCCGATAATAACTGGTATTACTTTATTCAGGGTAGGTTGTTTTGCATCCGGTACTATTGCTGTTTCTGAAGTTATCTTCATATTTAAGCCATGGAGAACTCACTAAAAATTAATTTAAAAGGGAAGCGGGCCCTGGTTTGCGGATCCAGCCAGGGTATTGGAGAAGCAGTGGCCCATACCCTGGCCGGAGCCGGGGCAACCGTAACTTTGCTGGCAAGAAATAAGCAACGTCTGGAAGAAGTTAATCAACGTTTACCAACTCTGGCTGAACCTCATCAGTTTCTGGTAGCTGATTTTTCTAAACCCGAAAAGTTAAAGCGCCTAATTGAAGAAGAACTTACCGGTAATCCTGAATACCATATCTTAATAAATAATACAGGTGGGCCAGCCCCCGGAGCATTAATTAACACCGAAGAAGATGAACTTACGGTGGCTTTCCAGATGCACCTGGTAAGTGCTCACATGCTTACTAAAAAGTTGTATCCTTCAATGAAAGAGGCTGGCTACGGTAGAATTGTAAATATTATCTCCACCTCGGTTAAAGAACCCATTCCAAACCTCGGAGTATCTAACACTATTCGGGCAGCAATGGCGAACTGGGCTAAAACGCTTTCGGTTGAACTGGGTGAATTTGGCATAACTGTAAATAATGTTCTTCCGGGTTATACGGCTACTTCCCGGTTGGAAAATTTAATCCAAAACAAAGCTAAGTTAACGGGAATTACACCTGAAGAAATAACCGAAAGCATGAAAGCAAGTGTTCCAGCCAAAAGGTTCGCTGAGCCTTCCGAAACGGCAGCCGCAGTTGCCTTTCTCTGCTCTGAAGCAGCGTCATACATAAATGGAATAAATTTACCTGTCGATGGTGGACGACTACATTCTCATTAGCGCTTGTTGAAATTTTATTTTTGTTGACGATAATTCAAGATTTAATTGCTGAACAAGCCAATTTTTGAGGACATAGTTAACCTAATTTGATCTGGTGTAATCGGAATATAAAACCGGTGAGTACAGTGCAGCGATAAAAAGAGAATTTGCAGTTTAAAGAATAAAGTTTAAACCAATTCTTAAGCAGTGGAGGGTTGGGTGCTGAATTCCAGCTTCTCGTAAGAAAAGAGAAAAATTAAACTAAGCAGAGCCATTGCACTTGCCGCTACCAAAAAAGGCGTAGAAATGGTAAACGCGGTAACAATCGGTTGTACGATAATGGGTGATGCGAACTGTCCGACAAATATGGCGGTGGTTAAGCGTCCAACCAGTTTTCCACGGATGCTGGCCGGGGCAATAGTCATCATCCACAAATTAGCATTCGGCATAAACGCCCCAAACCCGATTCCTGCTATAAACAAACCTACCAACACGGCATAATAGGAAGTAGAAATACCAATTACAGTAAAACCAATTGCACTCAATGCAAAGGTAAAAATATAAATGCGGGCAAAACTGAGCCGGTTGCGAATTTTCTGGTATTGGGATGAAACGGCTGCAGCCGTACCTGTGCTTACAACAATGGCAAGTCCGGATAACGTATTGCTCTCAATGCCCAGATTTCTGATGAAAAAGGGAATCTGGATAGGTACAAGGTAAAAAGCTGCCATTCCTGTAAATGCAACACCAAGTATTACCCAGCTAACAGCAACCGGATAAGTTTTTTCTCCGCTTATAATAGTTTCCATTGCGGATGAAGATTCTTCTGCATGCCTGTTGGGCTCGTAAAGAGAACGGAAAGCAATAATTAATACGACCAGAGCGAACCCATAAATCAGGAAAGGAGTCTGCCAGGCAATGTCGGCCAGAAAGCCACCAAGCCCTACGAAAATAACTCCTCCCAGGGCCATAAAAGCACCTTGAGCACCCATGAATTTATCGCGCTCACTGCCTGAGAAATAATCTCCAATTAGTGTGGTAGTTGTGGTCATAACCATGGCCACTGCTATTCCAAGGAAAGCCCTGGAAACGAGCAAAAAATAGATGTTTTCTATAAAGTACCCCGAAACACCAGATACAGCGTACAATAACAACCCGGAATAAATAACCCTGAGTCGACCCGTTTTGTCAATAATGTTTCCAACCGTAGCGCTCAACAGGGCAATAAGCAGCGCCG
>CAZIWJ010000222.1:0-6036 GCA_964542855.1 uncultured Roseivirgaceae bacterium | reverse complement strand
AAGCACCCCTTGTACCAAGGGGTGCTCCAGGCGGATATAGGTGTGTAGTGCGAGCCTGATTAAAAGATTAAAAAGTTGGCGTATTAAATCACTATCTTTTTTCTATATTTTCAATAAATATAAATAAAATCATTTGAAATTCATTAATACCATAAAATAGTTTTAATCTTCTTTTTGCAGAGAGAAAATAAACGCTTTAATGTCGTTGATTTTCTTTTCCGGCAGGTGATCCCAGGGAGGCATAGCAGTACCATTACGACCTTCCGCCATCACTTGCAGGAATACATTCTCGGCGTTATTACCATATCGATCAACCAGTGCCCTTAGGTTACGGTTGTCGGTATGCCCGTGCGCGTTCGTACCGTGGCAGTGTGCACAACCGTAAATGGCGTTGAACATCATGGCACCTTTCTGAACGCTACCCCCGGCAATTAGGGCATCAATGTCCAGTTCTTCCTCGGGGGCAACATCAGTTACCGAGGCAGTGAGGATTCCCGGATTAGGCCCTACAGCAACTCCCCAGGGCATTTTACCCACGGCAATGCTGTCGACCAGTTCGAAGGTGCTAACATCCACAACTGACATGGTGTGAGAAGGCCCGTTAGCAGTGTATAACCTGCGGCCATCGAATGAAATGCTTACGCCCCAGGGCCGCTCGCCTACTTTTACTTCTCGCTCCACTTTACCGTTGGCCAGGTTTATCTCAATCAGGTTTCCGCCTCTGCCACCGGCTACGTAGAGGAACTGTTCGTTGTACGATAGCGCCATTCCCATTGGCAAGATGCCTTCTTCAAGCTGCAGGGTTTTAATAACTTCGTTAGTTTTTACATCGATCACCGAAATAGTGCGGTCAACCTCTCCGCTTACAAAAGCCAACGAACCTTCGTTATTGAAGATCACGTCGCGCGGTCGTTCACCAACCTTAATATCGGCAACCTCCTTACCATCTTCTATATTTACAACGGTTACATTGTGGTCGGTTTCACCAGTTACATAAGCCAGCTTGCCATCAGGGGTGATTTTTACTCCTTCCGGTTCGCGGCCAACTTCCATTTCTTTTGCTATTTTACCAGACTCGATATCCACAATCGTAGCTTTATCGGCATCTTCGTTGGAAATTACCAGTTGTTTGCCGTCGGGGGTAATATCGAATTGTTCAGGATCAGAACCAGAAGGGAGTTTACGTAGTACCTTTTGCTCTTTAATATCCACTTCAATGATACCATCCTTGCTTTTATCAGTCTTTTTCTTTGCACACTCTTCTTCGTCAACCCAGGGAGGGCAACGAGGAGAACCGCTAACAGCCACGTAGATCTTGGTACCGTCAGGGCTAACCCGAACGCCCCTTGGCCGGCTTCCAACAGTTATGGTATTCACTACCTCGTTAGTTTCTACATTCAGGAAACTGAGTTCTTCCGAGCCTTCGTTGGTAACGAATGCCCATTCTTCCGCTTGTGCCAGGAACAGTTTCCCTTGCGGGGCCTTGGGGTTATCTACTTCATTCCCCTTAAGGCTAAGGACGTAACTGCCAACCTGATGCATTTCCTCTTCGCTAAGCTGGTTACCCCAGGGCTGCATCCCTTTGGCGGGTACCCCGTGTTCAATAACCTGGTAAACGCTACCCAGATCACCACCGTGAATCCAGTAAGGATCGGTAAGATTAGGACCAACCATTCCTTCCCCGTTCTGTCCATGACAGGCCGAACAGTTTTTGGTAAAAATGGACTGACCCGCCTGTAAAGAAGCCTCGTCGTTAAGTACTTCCATTTCCTTGAATTCGCGAACCACCGGAGAAGAAACACTAGCGGTTAAAACCGCTTGTGCTCCCGTCTCCGTAGCCGGTTCTTCCGCTTCTGCCGTTGCTGTTTCAGTAGAAGGGTCGGGAGACAGGAGGAAAACGTAACAGCCAAATATACCGGCCAAACCTACAGAAAGAGCTGACCCCAACGCCACTTTGGATGGAATCAGGCTCATAAGTAGTTTTTCCGGCCTGGAGTTCAGGTTTTTTCCTTTGCCGATAAAGGCAGAAAAGTTGTAAAGCGAAGATATCATGACCACCAACGCTACGATGAGCAGGATCACGAGTGAACTCAGCATGAAGAATAATAAATTTAGATCCATGATAATATATAGTTGGTTGATGTTTCCTTTAGTATATTTAGCTGTGCGTTGTTGTTAGAAGCTTAGTTCCACACCTGCCTGGAAATAAAATGGTACTCCGGGGGTAAGGAATAATTCTTCTTCAAAATCTTCGAAAGCAGCCACTTCGTCTGCTTCGCCCAGTAAACCGAATGTTTCATACTCTGTATTCAACACGTTGTTGGCCTTTACAAATACCCCGAGAAAATTCAGCGGCTGGTATTCAGCGCGAAGGTTTAGCAGGGTATAAGCGTTTAGCTGTTGGTCTTCACCGAGTTCGTTCGATTCATCACCGCGAATGAAGCTGCTTCCCACGCTCATAATTTCAGCACCCACCATTAATTGGTTGGTGATGGAATAATTTAGTCCGGTTTTGAAAATGTGTTGAGGAAGCAGCGGAATACGGCTACCAGCTACTACGTCAATTTCCCCTTCATCGGCATTGGGATGAAAAGGACTATTTACAGTAAAGTTTTCTTCGAAAGTAGCATTCATGAACGTGTAATGCAGGAATCCTTGCAGTCTACCTACTGATTTGGTGAGGCTGGCTTCTACACCCAGGCGACGGGTATTACCGATGTTAGTAAAAAACCCACTATTTCGGGCCGGGCCGGCACTAACAAAATAAATATCGTTGGAAACATTGGTTAAAAAGCCACCCAGCGACCAGTTCACTGACCGGGCCAATATACCGCGGACTCCGGTTTCAAAGGTGTTCGAAACTACCTGGTCTAGCGGAGGGTCGGCAAGGAAGCCGTTGGGCAGCCGGCAGGGCGCTTCCGGATCGGCACAGGTTAATTCAACCGGAGAAGGGGCGCGGGCCGAAACGGCAAAGTTACCGTAAACATTGGTTTTCCCGAAATCGTACACAAACCCGGCTGAAGGGTTCACCCGGAAATACTCATGATCCCCGTTTAACGCAGTTCCCAATTGATCATCGAGCACGATGTTCACGTAATTGGCATTGGCCGAAACCGTTAGTGCCAGTTCATCGATTGGAAAGTACGATTCGGAAACGAAAACACTGGCGTTTGTAACCTGTACGTCAACTTCCACGAAACTGCCGCCATCGAAAACTTCGCTGCCGGTAGTACCCCGAACTTCATTTAGCTCCGCAAATTCGGTATTAGAGTTAAAAGCTGCAGAGCCACCGTAGGCGTTTATTCCAACTACCAGGTGATTTTCTTTACCGCCCAGGTCCTTGTCGATGTTCAACTGTACGGTTCCACCGAAGGCATTTTCCAGGGTATTAGAACGGTTATTGGTAGCGGTGGCAAATTCGTCGGTAGCCGGAACCGTATTACCGTTCTGGTCGAGCACAGGCTCCTGCTCTTCCTCCTCTTCTTCTTCTTCTTCTTCTTCTTCCTCTTCCAGTCCTTCTTCTTCACAAAGCACCCCGGCAAATTCAGGATCTTCGCATTCTTCGTAGGCACTGTCGTCGCCGTTGAACGTAGACGTTTCTTTGCGTCGGTAGTAGCCGTTTACAGAAACGCTCACGTCGTCGGAAATAGACGTAGTGTTGTTAAAAATAAACTGCCACAGGTTATTTTGGGTGTTATCGGGATGGGTAAACACTTCTTCCCGACCTATTTCCAGCAGTTCTACTGGCGAAGCCCCGTTTCCCCGCAGGTCGCTATCGGCGAAAGTAACGCTGAAGTCAGAGCGGGAATTATCACCCTTGTAGCTTACCTTACCAAACGCCTGGGAAACTTCCGATTTAGAAAAATTTCTCCAGCCGTCTTCCTGGAAGCGGCCGGCACTGACAAAGTACCCCCACTTGCCGTTATTTCCACCAGAGCTGGCCTCCAGATTCAGGCGACCGAAAGAACCGCCGAACATCGACAGGTTTGTTCCCTCCCGATTGAAGCCGGAGTTAGTGCGCACCGAAATGGCACCACCCAACGTATTAAGACCAAATAATGGGTTGGAGCCCGGTACAATTGAAATGGTAGATAATGCATTTTCCGGGAGCAATTCCCAGTTTACCACATCGCCGAATAGTTCATTGATGCGTACGCCATCCTGGTAAATCGATAACCCCTGTGGTAAACCCAGTAACGGGGAAGCGGTAAAACCGCGGTAATTCAGGTCGGGTTGCAAGTCGTTACCCCCCGCAGTGTTGATATTAACACTTCCCAGGTTCCGGTTCATAAAGTCGGTAATATCCAGGCTCTGGGCACTTTCAAATTGCCGGTTGTTTACTTTCTGAATACTTACCGGAAGTTTGTCCTTCTCCAGGGCCATACCCTGTACCGGGGTTATGCCTATAATAGTAATGGAATCCAGTTCAATGGTGCGCGGTTTTTCCTGAGCGTAGCCAGAGCAGATAGAAAAAAGTAAGAGTAAAATCCCTAAAGAATTTTTCATGTTTTGATTATGGGACTGATAAATAGGTGTGAAAAATAGCGTTAGAATTGCAAATATTTTATAATCTGAATCAATTTAAATCGATATTAACTAATAAAAAATGCGTAAAGTCATTAACTACTCCTGTTAATTATCAATTTAAACGCAAGCTTAACCCGCCGTAAAAGTTTATCGGTGGCGCAGCACTGTAATAACGCCCCCCAAATGCATTAACAGCAATGTTAGAGAAGTAATCGACACTGAACAGGTTGTTCACTCCACCAAAAACTTCCATACCCAGGGTTTCGGAAATTTTAAACTGCCAGCCGGTTCTCAGGTTGGTAACAAAATTGCTTTCCACTAAAACCTCGTTAGCATTATCGGCAAATAATTCCCCGTTATAACGCCCCGTTACAATTCCGTAAAACCCTGCACGGTGGTTATACCTGATTTCACCGTAACCCTGGTGACGGGGAATGCCCGGCAGGTCGTTGTTGGCAAAGTTGTCGTCGCCATCCTGGAAAGTAACATAGGTAAAATCGGAGTAAGCATAATTTGCAAACGCCTGCAACCCTGGTGCAAATTCGTACCCCAAGCCAAGTTCAACACCATTACGCTGGGTTTCTCCTGCATTCTGAAAAAAGCTGTTGTTGCTGTCATCGATCTGGAACCGGGTTATTTCATCAGTAACGTTGATGCGGTACAGGGTAAATTCGTAACGAAGTTTACCGTTAGCCCATCCTTTAACCCCCAACTCGTAGTTGCGGGCCTGTAGCGGACGCAAATCCTCGTTGAAGCCCCCATCCAACGTTGGGTTATTAGAAAGCTCGTTCAGGGTTGGGGTTTCGAAGCTGGTAGAATAATTCGCATACACATTTACGGCAGGAACAGGGGTCCAGGTAACCCCCAGCAATGGATTAAACGGGTTGAAAGATGACGATCCGGTATCATCGCCGTTGTCGAGAAAATTATCGTTCGCGCCGTATTCCACGTAATCGTAGCGCAGCCCGGCTGTAATGGAAAAATTCGGGGCCGGGAAAATTTCAGCCAGGGAATAAACTCCAACATCCAGGAAATTTTCTTCCTGGTCTAGCACCATGTCACCAGCTTCGCCTTCATTATTGGCAAAACGAACGCGGTCGTCGGTTTGGTCTTCTACATCCACGCCGGTTTTAATGGTGAAAAATCCGTTATCAGCTTCGTAAGTATGAGAAAACCCTCCACCGTTAAACGTCCGGTCGAAGGTGATGATGCCGTTGAAAGGAACCGGGATGCTGGCATATAAGTCGCGGTTAAGCTGGAAAATTTTACCTTGAAACGTATGGTTGCCGAATGATTTATTGGCAATTACGCCCACGCGCGATTGGGAGACATCCCCCCCGGCTTTAAACAACAAGTTACGGTCGCGGGCCTGGGAACGATCTTCATTCACCGTTTCCAGGTTTACCCCGCCGGGGCTTTGCGACATTGGCAGCGTGGAGTAATTTAACAATAAGCTTACCGAAGCAGTAGAATCGAACTGGTACCGGAATTTTCCATTCAGCAGCGTAT
>CAZIWJ010000221.1:0-6041 GCA_964542855.1 uncultured Roseivirgaceae bacterium | reverse complement strand
ATATACTTTTATAGCAAAAAACGCAACTTTACATTTATATGTCAACACCGCCTAGCTTTCAGCCAGGGCCGCTGCTCGTTTTATTTTTCTGAACCGTACCAGTGATTGCCAAATGAACAAGCTGATACCCATCCAGATAAATGAAAAGGCCACGACATGGTAGGGATGAAAGGGCTCCCCGTAAGCCAGTACGGCCAGCAGTAAATGAAGTGTGGGGGTAATATACATAATCATACCTACCAGGCTCAGTGGAATACGCTGCGCACCGTAAGCAAATAAAAACAGCGGAATAGCTGTAGCCGGGCCGGTGAGCACAATAATGGCTGTTTGCTGCCAGCCCGAAGCAAAGTTAATAGCCCAGGCATCGGGAATAAAAAAAGCCAGGTAAGCAATGCAAAGGGGAGAAATAACAATGGTTTCGGCGGTGAGGCCAGTCATGGAGTCGACCGGGGAGGTTTTTCGCACCAGCCCGTACAAACTGAAACAGCCTGCCAGCACCAAAGCCACCCACGGCAAATTACCCTGCCCCCAGGTCATGGCACCCACTCCGCAGGTAGCCAGGAAAATGCCAACCCACTGCGTCCGGCTTAGCTTTTCTTTCAAAAATAGCCAACCGGTAAACACATTTACCAGTGGATTAATGTAGTAACCCAGGCTAACCTCCGTAACCCGGTTGTGGCTCACCGCCCAAATGAAAACGATAAAATTCCCCGTAATGAACAGCGAAGCGAGCAACGTGCTTTTCAGGTTTTTCCATTCACCAAAAACCGTAAGCAGTTTCTGGTTTTTACCGGTAATCAGTAAGTAGGTAACTAAAAATATTGCCGCCCACAACACCCGAAAAGCTGAAACCGCAAAAGCGTCGATAGACTGCAAGAGCTTCCAGAAAACAGGAAGCAGCCCCCATAACATGAATGCTACCAGGGCAGACAATACCCCTACCGAATGTTGTTTTGCTGACATAAGTAAAGTTTAAAAGCCCCATTAAAACCAATGGAAAGACCCCTTAAAGCTTGTTGAAATTTCGTTTTTATTGGCAAAAATTCAATATTTAATTGCTGAACAAACCAATTTTTAGGGGTGTAGTGAACTTGACTTTACTTTACCCTATGGCAGATAAAATCGGTAATATACAGTACTACGATAAAAGGATAATTTGCACCCCGAAGTTTAAAGTTTTAACCAGTTCTTAGTTAATTACTTTTTTGTAAGATTACAATATATTGCTATCTGATATATTATTGAAACGAAAAACTTTGCTCTTTTCTCCTGCAATTGAATGTGTAAATCATGATCAGACTTTTCTATCCTTTCTTACTTATTTCACTATTGTTGAACTGGGGCTGTGAGCCAGCCGGTGATGCCGATGCTGAACAGGCCAACAAAAGTAAACCGTTAACAACCAACTTTGCTTACGAGGAGTATACCATCGGCCAACTCAGGGAAGGTTTTAACAACGGTGATTTTACTGTTGAATCTGTTATTCAGAGCTACCTCAACCGGATTGAGGCTGTAGACGATTCCGGCCCTACCCTGAATGCGGTCATTGAAATAAACCCCGACGCGCTGGAAATAGCCCGCAAACTGGACGAAGAATTACAGAACGGCAATTCAAGGGGCCCGATGCACGGTATCCCGGTTTTACTGAAAGATAATATCGATACCCACGATAAAATGCATACTACGGCCGGATCGAGGGTGCTTAAAGATTCCAGGCCTGACCGCGACAGCTTCCTTGCCTTGAAACTTCGCGAGGCCGGAGCAGTACTGCTGGGCAAAGCAAACCTTAGCGAATGGGCCAATTACCGCGGCAGCCCATCTTCGAGCGGGTGGAGTGGCATGGGCGGACAAACCCGCAACCCTTACATCCTCAATCGGAACCCATGCGGCTCCAGTTCAGGGCCAGGGGCCGCCGTATCGGCTAACCTGTGTATGGTTGCTATTGGTACGGAAACGAACGGATCGATTGTTTGCCCGTCGAACGCTAACGGGGTGGTAGGCATTAAACCCACCGTAGGCCTGTTGAGCCGCAGCGGCATTGTTCCCATATCCTTCACCCAGGATACGCCTGGCCCCATGGCCCGCACGGTGACTGATGCCGCCGTTTGCCTGGGGGCCATGACCGGGGTGGATCCGAGAGATAGTAAAACTGCTGCCAGTGAGGGCAAGTACCACGCTGATTATACCCGGTTCCTCAATAAAAACGGGCTGGAAGGGAAACGCATCGGCTGGTACAAGCCGGGATACGGCAGGTATTATAAGGTAGATACCGTGCTGAACCGGGCCATCGAAGGGTTGAAAAGCCAGGGAGCAGCAATTATTGAAATTGAAGAAATTACCAAAGGCAGCGCAGGCCGCTACTCCAGCACAGTATTGAGTTACGAGTTTAAAGACGGAATTAACAATTACCTGGCATCGCTGGGTGAAGACGCACCGGTGAAGAGCCTGGCAGCAATCATTGAATTCAACAAGCAAGATTCAGTAGAACTGAAGTATTTCGACCAGTCGCGCATGGAAGCTGCCCAGGCTCGTGGCGATTTATCAGAAAAAGAATACCGGAATGCCTTGGAAACCATGCACCGGATGACCCGGGAAGAAGGGATTGACCGGGTCATGGAAGAGAATAATCTCGATGCCATTGTAGCGGTTACCGGGTCGCCAGCCTGGAAAACCGACTGGGTGAATGGCGATTCATTTCACCTGGGAAGTTCAACCCCAGCCGCAGTGGCCGGCTACCCGAGCATTACAGTACCAATGGGAAAAATACAGGGGTTACCCTTAAACCTGTCTTTTTTCGGTAAAGCCTGGAGTGAACCCAAACTGCTGGAAATTGCCTATGCCTACGAACAGGCCACGCAACATCGTTTTGCCCCGAGGTTTCTGGAGGGGCAGCCATAATTGATTGCCAAACAATGAAAACTATCGACTGAAATGGGCGAGGGGCGCAGCCGCGGTTGTAAGCAACTTGCGTGGTAGCCTGGCTGGCAAATCGCCGGGCTCATACACCAGTTACAAACAACTGCGGCCTATTGTAAATCAATAAGATACAGGTTTTAAATCGAACTCCTGTTTGTTGTCATCCTGAATAAAGTGAAGAACTCCGGAATAGAATTATATTCTGGCCTTCGGTTGGATTTATAATCGACAACACGCAATGGCAACCCAAGTGTACTGGCAATTGCATTGCACTTTTTGAACAGGAAAGCTTTCGTGAAAATTATTTTTCGCTCGAAGCGAGTATTTCAAATAACTGGGTACAAGGGTCGGCAATACAATTACCGACTAGCGTGACGGGTATGTAAATCGGGTTGTTTCCAGGCCGGGGTACAAGTTCATATGGTTTGCTAAGGTTTGCATGCCTCTTGCAAGAACGTGTAAGGATGATGCAAAGGTCTGTAAGCAACATGCATAACCTCTTGCACCTTCCGGAAACACTTTTCCTCTCGGTCCAGTGCAGTTTTTTCTGTTCCAGTGCTATTTCATTCGGCCGGGAGCACTTTTTATCTCCGCTGGCGCGGAGTTGCACGCTGTGCCTTTCTTTTTCCAAAATATAAGTCTGGTTTTCGTTTGAAGCACGGTGTACACCTTTACGCCAGCAAGAGGAAAATAGCCCGGCAGGCTTTGAATAACCCAGTACTAAACTATAAAGTGTATAAGGAACAGGGGTTGAAGAAAAGACTTCTGCAACGGTACCTTATGCTTACACCCAAAACTGTTCAGCCAGGATTCTTTTCAGCTCAGTAAAGTCACTGGCCAGGTATTGAGCGCCGTATTCCTGCAACAACTCCAAGTGGCCGTTACCCACGTGCGAGGCCCCGGCGAAGCCAATAACCGGTATATTGGCCCCAACAGCGGCTTTAACTCCCGTGGGGCTGTCTTCAATTACTACTGTTTCATGGGGTTGCAATGATAACTCCTGCAATGCATGCAGGTATACATCGGGTGCCGGCTTAGGTTTAGGCACCATGTCGTAGGTGAAGTAGCGTTCGTTAAAGTGGTGCGATAACTGGACTTTATTTAGCGAAGACTGTACATGCCGCAAGGAACCGTTGGAAACCACTGCTTTGGGAATAGTAATCCCTTCCAGCAACTCCCTGACCCCGTTAATCGGTTCCAGGTCTCGGTAAATACGGTCGTGAATGGCGTAATTCATCTCATCGATGAAATCTTCCGGAAAATCATGGTTGTATTCCCGGCTAATGAGGGAAACTATTTCTTCTCCCCGCAAGCCGGCATATCGAAGGCTGTAAACTTCAGCACTCAGAGGAATGCCCCGTTTAATCAGTAAGTTCAGGGTAGCCCGCTGGGCCAGAATTTCACTGTCGACCAGGGTACCGTCGCAATCGAATAAAATGTAAGCAAGCATGCTGCAAAGATAACCACTTATTCCGAAAGCAAGGTGTTTACCGGGTTACTACTTGCGCTGCGTAGCGGTTGGATGCTGATAGTCTCAGGTTAACAAAATAGTAAAACAGCGCATTACGTCGTTTATTTGGCAGGCTGTAAAAAAGGTAACGGTACTGATGCCCAAGTAGAATTTTAAAATAGTCGTTATCGAACACTGCTGTTCAGGTGTGTACAGAATGAGGGGGATTGCTACCTTTGCTGCGTGAAAAAGTTATTTATCATTGCCGGCGAGCGCTCGGGCGATTTGCACGGGGGAAATCTGATTAAGGCCTTGAAGGCAAAAGACGAATCGTTAAAAATTACCTGCTGGGGTGGCAATGCCATGCAGCAGGCCGGGGCCGATTTACGGGTACACTACCGTGAATTGGCCTTTATGGGGGTTTGGGAAGTAATCCGGAACCTGGGTACCATTCGTAAACTGATCAGTCGCTGCAAGGAAGAAATTATGGTTTTCAAGCCCGATGCAGTGGTACTGATCGACTACCCCGGTTTTAACTTACGCATTGCTAAATTTGCCCGGAAAATGGGCATCAGGGTATTTTATTATATTTCTCCCAAGGTATGGGCCTGGAACACCAAACGGGCCTGGAAAATTAAAAAAAACGTAGACCACCTGTTTTCCATCCTGCCTTTTGAAAAAGATTTTTATCAGCAGTTTAACTACGAGGTCGATTACGTGGGTAATCCGCTGCTCGATGCCATCCGCAATTTTTCACCCGACCCCGGTTTTATACAAGAAAACCAGGTAAACAACCCGGTAATAGCGGTGCTGCCGGGAAGCCGGGAGCAGGAAGTGGAAAACATGCTGGGTCTGATGCTGTCTATTCTTCCCTACTTTCCCCACTATACCTTTGCTATTGCAGCCGTTAATAACTTACCGGCGTCGCTATACGATACCGCACGGGCTCACTCTCAGGTTAAAATCTTTACTGAAAAAACGTACGATATTCTTTCCATTGCAGAAGCTGCGCTGGTTACTTCGGGCACTGCCACGCTGGAAACCGCCCTGTTCCAGGTACCGCAGGTGGTCTGTTACCGGATCAGCCATTTTTCTTACGTGGTAATGAAACAGTTTATCCAGGTGCCCTACATTTCCCTGGTAAATTTAATTGCCGGCCGGAAAATGGTTACCGAACTTATTCAGGACGAACTGAATGAAGCCCGGTTAAAACAAGAACTGGAATCCATTGTAACGGAGGGTCCAAACCGGGAAAATATGCTGGCCGATTACAAAGAACTGAAAGAAATAATCGGGAATTATCGTCCATCCGAACAAACCGCTACACTAATGCTGAAATACCTGGAAAATTAGAACGGCAGAAGATGGTTTTCAAACGTCACCGGGCGGAACCTTACAACCTATGCACCGGCCTTATTACCAATTGCTTACCTTCTCACCTACAGGGTTTTAATATTTCACTAACTTTGTGTTTTATGAACAGTTAGCCATACAAAACCAGTTACCTTTTCGTTAGTAAAAAAATGAAGGATTATCAGCCGGATTGCATACATTCTGGCATTATCCATGCAATAAACCAGGCAAGCAATAAAGAAGCATTTAGATTTGCATTACCCCCAACTTATGAGAACCACTTTGGTCTTTTTGTTCCTGATTAGCCTTACTTTTATCGCCA
>CAZIWJ010000220.1:0-6064 GCA_964542855.1 uncultured Roseivirgaceae bacterium | reverse complement strand
GGGTGTTTGCCTATTTAATGGAAAGCAACGTGTCGGTAACTGATGAAGCAATTTTCGACGATGTGTCTAAAATTATCCACGACGCACTGGCCAGGGTAAGGAACGTTCACAGCGAACGTACTAACCTGGCTGCAGCCTGTTACGAAGTTTCCTTGGCTGAACTGTTGGGCAAAGGCGAGCCGGTAAAGGCCTAAGGAATAGCAGGCTGAAAGGTAGCTCAAATAATAAACAGAGAACTTACACTAATCTGGTGAATCCTGGTTAGTACGTTCCGACCCGGCCATTAATTTGCCATTCTGCTTTAAATGTGCTGCTCTTCCTTTCCGGAAGTTTCGTTTCTTGCTTTGCTTCTTTCGCCATACTTTCTTCTGTTCTTCGGCCGGAAGCCGGGCAACTTCCGCGCAATCGGTTGAACAGCACCCTTCGTATTTTTTCGCACACTCAGCACATTGAATAAAGAGCAGGTTACAGGCGTTATTGATGCAGTTTGTATGGGTGTCGCAGGGCTTTCCGCACTGGTGGCAGTGGCTGATTATTTCATCGGAGATCCGTTCGCCCAGTCGCTCGTCGAATACAAAATTCTTCCCCCTGAATTTATTTTCCAGTCCTTTCTGCTGCACATCACGAGCGTATTTAATAATTCCCCCTTCCAATTGGTAAACCTTTTCAAAGCCTTTGTGCTTAAAATAGGCACTGGCCTTTTCGCAGCGGATACCCCCGGTGCAATACATAACAATGTGCTTGTTTCTATGCTCCATCAGGGTATTTTCCACAACGGGCAGGGAATCGCGGAACCTATCCACGTCGGGCAGAATGGCATTTTCAAAATGCCCCACTTCACTTTCGTAATGGTTCCGCATATCAATAACCACCGTATCTTCCCGCCCGGTAAGTTCGTTAAACTCTTCGGCCGAAAGATGCTGGCCCTTTTGGGTAACATCGAACGATTCGTCGGTAAGCCCATCGGCAACAATTTTGCCTTTTACCTTAATGGTGAGTTTGTAAAACGAAACAGCAGGTTCCTCAACGGCCTGGTTTAACCGAATGTGAGAAAGAAAAGCTATGTTGTTTAATACCTCCTGTAACCAGTTAAAATGGTTTACAGGCACGTTAATCTGGGCGTTAATACCTTCTGTAGCCACGTAAACCCGGCCGTAAACCCCCAATTCGTGGAATTTTGTGTAGAGGTGATCCCTGAAAAAGTTCGGATTTTTGATGTGGGCGAACTGATAGAACGATAGCGTGATCCGTTTTTCGCCCGATTGCAGCACCTTTTCCTTTAATTTCTTGCTGTTTAGCCGGTTATGCAATGGTTCTGTTTTTACCTTCTTCATGGTTGAATGCCTGCATTAAGCTTCTAGAAAGGCAAAAATATAAAAAACCTTTTTTCTTCACACCCTATTCCAGGTCATTCCACCAGGGAGTGAAGCCTGAAATGTCGTTCAGGGTTTGTTCCCAGTTGCCCCGGAAAGTAACGGCCCGGTCGTCGATGTAAACATCGGCAATGGGTTTACCGTAGTTCCATATTTTATCGTAAGGAATATTGTGCTCAGCCAGCCAGTTACGCATGAGCTGGAGCTGCCCTTCTCCCTGGTGGTAGATTTTATTGGTCCGAACGCTGAAAATAATAATCTTGTGGCCTTCGTTTTTTAGTTTGGTAATGGCTTCGCGCGTGCCTTTTACGGGTGGGTCGTAAATTTCCCCCTTGTACCATCCTTTTGAATACTGGTGGATAACCCCGTCGAAATCAATGGCGATGGTCATGGTGGTCTTCTTTTTTAGGAACCGGATCGAAACCATAACCTCCCCAGGGGTGGCAACGGCCAAAGCGCTTCATACCCAGGATAAAGCCTTTAAAAGCTCCCCATTCTTTAATGGCCTGGATCGTATATTCCGAGCAGGTAGGTCGGTAGCGGCAGGAAGCCGGAAAGAGGGGAGAGATAGCCAGTTGGTAAAACCTTACCAGGCCGGTTAAAATGATTTTTGCCATAAGCTTAGAGAAACTCCATGTACATCAGGCTGGGTTGAACATCTTCGTTGTGATACTTGCCTTTTCCGTTACGGTAAGTTACAAAATCCCCTTTAATTTCCTGGAAATAAATCTGGCAGATTTCCACGTTAGGGTAGATCCTGACCGGCTGTACGCAAGATATTTCCAGCGTCCAGTGCCCGTTGGCTCCTACGTTGCCCAGTCCGGCAGTAAGGTGAACGGTTATACCCAGCCGGGCAACCGAAGAGCGCCCTTCCAGAAAAGGAACGAAATGATCAGTGCGGGTTTTTTCCGTAGTTCTCCCCAGGTAGAGTTGACCGGGATTAAGTATATAGCCCGACTCTGGAATAATAATCTCCTTCACCTTATTCTGCTGCTTCATGTCCAGTTCTTTTTCTTCGTAGACCAGTAATTTGGGGTGAAGGGTTAAATTATAACTATTGGGGTTTAATTGTTCGGGTTTATAAGGGTTAATGTATATTTGTTTTCCCATGAGTCGGGAAATTTCTTTTCCTGATAATATCATACTACAACATTTCAAATGGTGCTTTGCTAACGTAATTTTGTACTTATATGTTATACAATGCCCCTCAATATAGCTGTTTTACCATACTTCTGCTGCTGAGTTATGTTACTTTTATGTTACGTGTAGGTTATCTGCCCGATAAATAAGGTAAGGGTGTAGTATTGCTAAAAACTATACGATGTTGGGTAAGCTAAACGACTGAATATTGTTTTTCAGCACGTGCGTTTGTTTTAATTGCCGCTTGGTTTCTACCCGGGCCAGGGCCGACTCGTAATCTTGAATTTTATCGTCGTCAGCTGTAGCTAACATGGCTTCCTGGTAATAGCGGTCTGCCTCCGTGAAATTTTGCAGCAGTTCGTAAGCCTTGCCTTTTTCTGCCAGTAGAATTTCCTTCTCCACTTCAGTAATCAGCAAGGCCCGGTCTACCCAGCTGATAGCATCTTTGTAAGCTCCCACGTAAACCAGCAGCTGCACATAATTCCGGTAAGTATAAGGAAAATTGGGGGCGTATTGAATAGCCAGCTGGTAATGCTTGGCCGCCTGTTTGGGGTTATCGAGGTGATGAAAAAAAAGCCAACCGATTAAATTGTGTGCCGGCCCGTGGTTCGGTTCATCATCAATGAGCTGTTCCAATACCCTTTTTGCTTCTATATACTGCCATCCGTCTATTAAATCTTTGGCTTTGAGTATGTATTCATCCGCGTGAAATAAAATATCATCCATGCGAGTCTGTTTAGTTCTGTAGTTGCATAAACCTAAAAGCAGAATTAGCGAAAAATAATTCCTGTGGCTAACCGGCTACTTAGTATACGAATCAATTTAATTTCAGATATACCTTACACAAATTAGCTCAATGGAGTTTTACGGTATTGATTTAGCATAAATCCCTTTATCATTGCAGTTGTTAACCGTTTAAACATAGAGGGTTTATCATGAAATTTAACCACAAGTTGCGTAACAAATTTGTGTGGATGTCAGCCCGGGCTGTTCTGATTACCACGTTGGTACTGAGTGGTCTTTTTATTTATTATATCATTTACCAAAATAAGCAGGATGCCGAAATTTTTCAGCAGCGAGCTTACGAAAAAGCCCGGCTGAAAGTAAAAGACCAGGTGGAAATGGTTTTTTCGCTGGTGGAAAACAGCTACCAAAAAGTTGATGATAAAGATTACGTAGTTAAAATCTACGGTAATCAGCTGAAACCCGTAGTGGACCTTGCTGAAAACATTATACGCGAGGAAATAAAGTTTGGTAAAGCTAAGAACCTGGCTGAAGGCATTGTTCGCAAGAACGCTTTGAAGCGTTTAAGCGACCTGCGCTACGGCTCGAACAATAATTACGTGTTTATTATCGATACACTCGGGCCGGTTCCCCGCCAGGTGATGAACCCTTCTTCTCCTGAAAACGACGGCAGCATTTTAAACAACCAAAAATTCAACCTTACAAAAGGTACCGGTGCCAACATTTTTAAAAGCATGAGGCAGCTCGCCATGAACAACCGGGAGGGATACATTGAGTACACCTGGGCTAATGCTGTGAACCGTGAAGCTGAAATACCGAAAGAAAAAATTTCCTATATCCGCTTGTTCCCGGAATGGGGCTGGATTATTGGCACCGGTATTTTGAAAGAAAACATAAAAGACATCCTGATTGCTGAAATCAGGGATAATGTTGCCGCTATCCGTTTCGACGAAGGTACCGGTTACCCGTTTATCATCAACGACGAACTTCCCTATCCTAAAGCACTGTTGCATCCCATTAAACCGCAACTAAACGGACAATACCTGAAAGGAGATATTTTTAACACGTTGAAAAACAGCAACGGGAAAAATTTTACTTCCCGGTTGGTACAAAATGCACTTTCCGACAGCCTGAACCAGGTTGTGGAATACCGGTGGCCGAAAATTAACGGCGATTCACTGGGCAGTAAAATGGCTTACGCCAGGCACTTCGAACCACTGGGCTGGGTAATTACTTCCAGCATTTATACTGATGGCATCAAAGAAACGCTGGCTGCCGACAAGGCACGCTCAGACCAACAATTACGAAGTATGGTTATTACCGTTTGCCTGGTGGCGCTGGTTATACTGGGTATTACCCTTTTTATTTCCTGGCGGTTTAGTACGGCCGTTGCAAATGCCGTTATAACGGTAAGTAACCGCTTAAAAAGCCTGGCCCGGGGCAAGAAAACGGAAAAAGTAGCGGTAAATCGCAAAGACGAACTGGGTATTATGGCCGATTCCATGAATGCGCTTACCGACTTAATAAGAAATTACGCCACTTTCGCCGAATCAATTGGTGAGGGAAAGCTAAACGTTACGCTGAACCAACAGGTGCACGAAGAAGATGAACTGGGTAATGTGTTACTTGGCATGCAAAGTAACTTAAAGAAAATTAGAAAGGAAGATGAAACCAGGCAGTGGAGAAACGAAGGCATTTCCCTGATGAATGATCTTCTCCGTAACAATAAACAAGACCTGGATGCCCTCTCTTCCACCTTACTTTCGGAATTAATTAAGTACGTAAATGCCAACCAGGGAGGTATTTTTACGGTTGAGCAGGTGGCAGATGAAGAAAAAATTGTTCCCCGGGCTTGTTACGCTTTCAACAGAAACAAATACCTGAAAACCACTATCAACCCGGGTGAGGGGATTATCGGGCAAACTATAAAAGAGCAGAAGTACACCCTGCTGAAAGAAGTACCGGAAAATTATATTCACATTGGTTCAGGATTAGGCGACGCGCGCCCGCGATCGGTTCTCGTAATGCCTATTGTTAGCAACGAAACCTGCTACGGGGCAATGGAACTGGCGGCCTTCCACGAATTTAGCGAACAGGAAATAGCCTTTATAGAGCGGGTTTGTGAAAATTACGGAGCCGAAGTAGCCACGCTGAAAAACAACGAAAAAACCGCTAAACTACTAAGTGAGGCGCAACAAATGGCCGAAAAACTGCAAGCGCAGGAAGAAGAATTGCGTCAGAACCAGGAAGAAATGCAGGCCACTCAGGAAGAGATGGAACGCCGCATGAAAGAAATTCAGGAAGAAAACCAGCAACTGAAACAAGAATTGAGTGTCGCCGGGAATTAATGTTGCGTTGAGCTTTAGTTGTGCAAGCACTGGAAAAATATGCACAGCGGTGCCCATGAGTTCCCCCTGCAGCCTAAGCCGCGTTATCGGGGCACGTTCTTTTGTATGCAATGCTTGTTACTGCAGCCAATACCAGGTTTCCCGTAGCATGAGTTCCGGCAAGGGTTTGGGCTAAAGTTAACCCGGTTTCGCTGCGTACAAGTTGCTAACCGAACCCCGATTTTATTAACCTGGCAGGAAACCCGCTACATTAGAATAAAGCACGAGTAAGAACAACCGGGTAAAACTGGTGTTTAGGTAGTGCTACTATATCTTTTTGCAGACTAAATTTCTGCAGTAATATAGAATTAAACATAATTTCTTAAATTATGGGTCCTGAACCTATCACTTAACTAAACGACCATGGCAGTCTTTAACCTTACCGTTAACGGTAAAAAGCAACGAGTAGACGTTGACCCG
>CAZIWJ010000219.1:0-6113 GCA_964542855.1 uncultured Roseivirgaceae bacterium | reverse complement strand
CCTACTAGTCGCAATCATTTCCTGGTTCTTTATAAGAATGCTAGAGCATATTAGCGTAAGCGTTTGGATTTTTGTCTTGTCTTTTCGGTGGTTACAACTGAGTGCCTTTTCAGCACTTATTCCCAAATACGGAATAACCTCAGGTAGTTACCTTGCTGAATAACAGTACGATAGCCTAATGGCATAATATTTCTGTAGTGAGTGTATGCAAGCAATGATGAATTAACGATTCGTCCCTGAAATAGTGGCAATTGCTAACTAATCCGGAAAATGGTAGCAAGCGTTATACGGATAGTTAGCGTTGCCACTTATTCATTTCAGGTAAAATTTCGACAAAATGAAGGAAATTACCGTACCTGTTGTTATACAGGTAGAATAAAACTAAAAACCAACGGGTGTCGGGAATTTACATTCACATACCATTTTGCAGGCAGGCCTGCCATTACTGCGATTTTCACTTCAGTACAAAAACTACCACGCTTAAACCGGTTATCAACGCTATCGTTAAAGAAATGGAGCTCCAGCGCCATTTTCTCGACCTGAAAAATGACCCAGTTACCACGCTGTATTTTGGCGGGGGAACGCCATCGATGGCCGGTGCAGATAATATATCCCGGTTAATCGATGAAGTGCAGCACCGCTTCGGGTTGGCCAGCCCGGCTGAAATTACGCTGGAAGCCAACCCTGATGATTTTCATCAGTCACAAAAAATTAATGCATTTATGCAGGCTGGAATTAACCGGCTTAGTTTGGGCATCCAGAGCTTTCACGATGCACAGCTTCGTTACCTGAACCGGGCCCATGATGCCGGGCAGGCAGTGCGGGCAGTTCGAAACGCCCAGGACCTGGGGCTGGAAAACATCAGTGTTGATTTAATTTACGCACTGCCAGGCTCTACCAGCACAAGCTGGCAGCAAGACCTGGATAAAGCCATTGAACTAAACGTTCCCCATATTTCTTCTTACTGCCTAACGATTGAAGATAAAACGGTATTCGGCAACCGGGTGAAAAAGGGTCTGATGAAACCCGTTAACGAAGACCGGGCAGCTGAACAGTTTACACAGCTAGTTGATGTGCTTACCGATAATAATTATGAACATTACGAGATATCTAACTTTTGTTTACCCGGCCAGTATTCCAAACATAATACCAACTACTGGAAACAGGTTCCCTACCTTGGTTTAGGGCCTTCCGCCCATTCGTTTAACCGGGTTGGGCGCCAGTACAACGTGGCGAATAACGTATTGTACTACAAAGCAATTAACGAAAATAAAATTCCGGCAACCACCGAAACGCTGAGTCGGGAAGATCAGATTAACGAGTATCTTATGACCGGACTCAGAACCCGCTGGGGCTGCGAACTCAACATTTTTAAAGATCAGTTCAATTACGACCTGGTAGCCAGGCAGGGTGAGAAGCTAAAAGAAATGGAATCGTTAGTAAGCATTGAAAATAATACACTTTTGCTCACGCAAAAAGGTAAACTTTTTGCCGATCAGGTTGCGTGGGAGTTATTTATTGTTTAAGCGTTAATAATTGCAAACAATCTGGCAACTTTCTGGATTGTGGTATCAAAACTTTTTTAGTAAATGGAGAATTACTTGCCTCTTTTTCCCCTAAACCTGGTTGCTTTTCCCGGAGAGCAGCTAAACCTGCATATTTTTGAAGAGCGATACAAGCAACTGGTTAACGAATGCGTTGAGCAACAGTCTACTTTTGGTATTCCATCTTACATTAAAAGTGCCATTGAGTATGGTACAGAGGTAGCTGTAACGGACATCGTTAAAAAGTATCCCGACGGCCGCATGGACGTTGCCACCGTTGCCCAGCGCGTATTTAAGGTCATGACCTTTCAAAACCCGGTTAGTGGTAAATTATACGCCGGGGGAGATGTATTTTTCCTTGAAAATATTGATAATCCTGATTTCCAGCTAAAAGAGGAACTTTATCAATTGGTAAACGAATTATTCGGTTTAATGAAACTGAGTACCGAAGAATTCGATGCCTCTTCCATCAACAGCTTTGAAATTGGCCATAAGGTAGGGTTATCGATAGAAGAAGAATACGCCCTGATCCAGATTACCCAGGAAAACGAACGGCAACAATTCCTGCTCGATCACCTTCGTAAAACGATCCCGGTATTAAAAGAAATGGAGCGCACTAAAGAACGCATTAGCATGAACGGACACTTCAAGTACCTCGATCCACTCGATTTTTAAGGTGAAAATATTACCCTTGTTGTATTTCTGCATACTATAACCGCCCGGCTATTTAATTCATTAGCTTACGCCGGCAATGGTGGTTTCTGGTGGGTGTAACGCATCATTCCCTTGCTATATGGCTTTTCTTCCGGTTATTAATTTATAATCCGGATTCAGTTTGTTGCCGGCTAATGAATAAAATATGAGTTTGTTTATTGATTCCTTACGTTAACCGGCCGGTGCTGATTCCGGGCTGTTTATCCTCTATCTGTTTAAATGGTTAACATTGTGCGATTAAAGAAAGCACAATACCCATGCAAAACGACAGCAAGCAGGATAAAGTAAGAAAAAATAAAGGCTTGAGAAACCGGGTAATCCTCCTGGTATCTACCTTTTTAACGGTAATGATAAGCTTTAACGCTTATGTATTAATTCAAAATTCCAACACGCTGAAGGCAAGCAATATGGTGAGCGAAATAAGCATGCCGTTAGTTGCTTACACGCAGGGTTTATCGAGCGCCATTAACCGGGTGTCTACCATTCAGCGGGGGTATTTTATGTCCCGGGATGCTGGCCAGGTAACACTGAGCAACGAAATTTGGGAAAACGCAGTTTTTGCTAATCTCGATAGCATTAAAAAACGGGAAAGCCAGCTCCTGGAAGTTGAAAGGCAATATCTCGATACGCTCACCGCGCTACTTCCCAGGTATAAAGAAATTCAGGATAGGCTTTATGATATTGCCAGTAGAGGAGATGAGTTAAACGCCGGCAATGCAACCCTGGCCACGGCCGATTCCTCGAGCGCTGCTGAAGTGCTGAATCAGTTGCTCGTGGAAAAAAGAAAACGGGAGCAGATTGTTGAAGTACTGAACACAGAAGTGAAGCCCATTCGTGATAATATCATGAATGTTATTGATCCTCTTTACGAAAGCCAACTGGAATCGGCAAATACTAAAACAGCCAACGTACAGCAATCGATCAGGCAAACCAACAGTTACCTGTTGCTCATATCGGTAATTGGAGTACTGGTTAGTGGTTTGCTGGCTTACGTGTTGCTGAAAAAACTGAATGAGTCGGTTAAACGCCCGGCCGGCCTGCTGGATCAACTGTCGAATGGTAAACTTCCCGATGAGATTGCGGAATCGGATGACGAGTTAAATACGGTAATTGTAGCCGGTAACCGGCTAAGTAAAAACCTGAAGAAGGCCAGCAAATTTGCTAATGATATTGGTGAGGGAAGCTTCGATACTCCATTTGAGCCCGCCAGTGAACACGATATGCTGGGTAACTCATTAATCCAAATGCGGGATAAACTATCGCACGTAGCTGAGGAAGACCGCAAACGAAGCTGGACTACCACCGGCTTAGCCGAAATCGGCGACATCCTGCGAAAGAATTATGATAACAGCGAAGAGCTATACCTCGACGTGGTTCGCTTTGTAGTAAAGTATACCGGGGCTAACCAGGGAGGGCTGTTTATCCTCGATGAGCACGAAGAAGAATACCTGAACCTGGCTGCCTGCTTTGCTTACGACCGCCAGAAATTCCTGGAAAAGAAAATTGAAATCGGGGAATCGCTGGTAGGGCAGGCCTACCTGGAAAAAGAAATGATTTACCTTACTGCTATTCCGGATAACTACATTAACATTACTTCCGGTTTAGGGGAGGCTACCCCGCACTGCCTGCTAATTATGCCATTAATGGTAAACGAAGAAATTTCAGGTATACTGGAAATTGCTTCTTTTCATGAATTTGAAAACTACCAGATCGATTTTATTAAGAAGCTGAGTGAGAGTGTTGCTTCTACCATTACCAGCGTAAAGGTGAGCACCCGCACGGCACAGTTGCTCGAAGAAGCACAGCAGAACGAAGAAGAAATGAAAGCGCAGGAGGAAGAGATGCGTCAGAATAACGAGGAACTGCAGGCTACCCAGGAAGAAATGCAGCGCCGCCAGATGGAGTTGCAACGCAAGGACGAACAGTTTACAGAAATTACTAATGAATTGCCGGGGGTACTGTTCCAGATGCTACTGGACGAAAGGGGAAGCATGCGCTTCATTTATGTAAGCCAGGGAAGCACCAAACTGCTGGGAACTACACCCGAAAATGCCCTGAAAGCCATCCGGATTGAAGATGTGATAAAAGTACACCAGGATGATCTGGCTTCTTTTGATTCAGGCATTTCGGTTTCTGCCAGTGAAACGTCTTCCCTGAATTGGGAAGGCCGGGTAGCTGATGATAACGGAAACTACAAGTGGATTCATATGTTTGGGCGGCCGAAACATGCGGCCGAACTCGAAGGTACAGTGTGGACCGGTTATATCACCGACATTAACGAGCGCAAAGAAATTGAAAGAACGCTCGAAGCCCAGCAGGCTGAACAACAGGAAAATTTTAAAAAGATGGCCTACACCAACGAAGAACTGAACCGGGAAAATACCAGGCTTACCAAATTGAAGAAAGAATTAGAAAGTAAGCTGGAAGAATCTAACCAGCGGGAGCAGGAATTGAAGGCGAAAATAGACGAAGTAGAGAGTAAATCGAGCACTACCCGAACGGGCAAAACAAAGTCTGGTTCAACGTCTAAAACCAGCAATAAATAAAAAGGGAGCGTCTAGCTCCCTTAACTACCAGGTAGTTTAAATGAATTAGAGCATGCTACCCAGTCGTTCAATCATATCGGCAGAACGATAAGAGTAGCCGGCTTCGTTATCGTACCAGGATACCATTTTTACCAGGTTGCCGTTAGCAACGGTCATCTGGGAATCGAAAATAGAAGAATGTGGGTTGCCAATAATATCGGTCGATACCAGTGGCTCATCGGTGTACTCCAGGATACCCTTTAACGGATCTTCAGCCGCCTTTCTCAGGGTGGCATTTACCTCTTCAGTAGTAACGTCCTTGCTTAAATGAAATACCATGTCGGTTAGTGAGCCGGAAGGGGTGGGAACACGCACGGCATTACCATCCAACTTACCCTTCAGTTCGGGCATCACCTTGCCTACCGCTTTGGCTGCTCCGGTGGTTGTAGGAATAATGTTAATGGCAGCAGCCCGGGCCCGGCGTAAATCGGAATGAGGGGCATCGTGAATTCGCTGGTCGGAAGTATAAGCGTGAACGGTAGTGATGAAGCCCTTTTCAATGCCGAAATTTTCGTGTATCACCATGGCTACAGGAGCAAGGCAATTCGTGGTGCAGCTTGCATTGGAAATAATGGCTTCGTTGCCCGATAGGGTCTCTTCGTTTACACCCAGCACCACGGTGGGTATATTGCCCTTTGCAGGAGCCGATATTACCACCATTTTTGCACCGGCGGTAATATGCTTACCGGCACCTTCTTCGTCGCGGAAAATACCCGTTGATTCCAGTACAACATCAATACTATGTTCGCTCCAGGGCAATTGGGCAGGATCGCGCTCAGCAAAAACTTTTACAGTATTGCCGTTAATCACCAGGTTATTTCCGTCGGTTTCAACGGTACCCGGAAACTTACCGTGAATAGAGTCCCATTTCAGCAGGTGAGCCAGTGTTTTAGTATCAGTGAGGTCGTTAACGGCAATTATTTCAACATTTTCTTTCTGGAGCAGTGCACGCAGGGTAACGCGGCCAATGCGACCAAAACCATTAATTGCAACTTTTATTTTGGACATGAGAACATGTTTAAGTTAAAACTGCTCAAATTTAAAAGACAGTAACAGATAAACCAATGTTTTGCTGTTAGCGATGCGAATAAGTTTTCCGTGGCTGCCAGAACTTTTTAAAATGACGAAGCGTTGATAAGAGCAAGATCGCAAATAAGGTTTGTTTAGGTTTTGGATATTTTAAATGAGCACTTATATTTGCATTCCAATTCCGAAATGGTCCGTTCGTCTAGGGGTTAGGACGCCAGGTTTTCATCCTGGTAACACGGGT
>CAZIWJ010000218.1:0-6210 GCA_964542855.1 uncultured Roseivirgaceae bacterium | reverse complement strand
CTGTTCTCTTTTGAAGGAGCTGCCGATTCCTTAATTGCTAATCCTGATGCTTCTGGAGTTAATACCAGCGGCACGGTGGTAGAAGTGGAAAAAACCGACGGGGCAGCCACTTTCGCCGGAACAATCCTGAACCTGGATCAGCCGATCGATTTCTCTCAGGGCACTACGTTTTCAATTAAAACCTGGTCGCCAAAAGCGGGTGCAACCGTGCGATTAAAGGTTGAAAATGCTGATGCCAGCGAGTTCTTTGAAGCCGATGCTACAACTTCCGCTACTAACCAGTGGGAAGAACTGACCTGGGATTTCAGTGGGGCCAGTACCACGGCCAGCTTCAACAAAGTAATCGTCTTTTTTGACTTTGGTAATCCGGGCGATGGTTCAATTTACTACTATGACGATATACAACTCGTACCCTAATGCAACACCTTATGAAAACGATATATTACATTCCCTTGCTGCTCCTGTCCCTACTCGTAATCTGGAGCTGCGAAGAAGATCAGTTTACGCTCGAAAGCCCGGTGGCTCCTACTAACGTTACCGTAGATACCACCGTGGCCACTGATAGCTCCGGCCTGGTACAGTTTAACGTATCGGCTGAAGGAGCAACAGTATACCATTTTTATTTCGGAACCGGCGACAGTGAATCGCCAACTGTTTCACAGGATGGTAATGCCGAATTTACGTATAGTCGTAGCGGTACCTATCAGGCTCGCGTGGTTGCCTTTGGTACCGGTGGGCTATCTTCTACCCGGACCATTGAAGTGGATGTGGTTGTGAAGGCCACCATTGACCCTGAAGTTTTGCGCCTGCTTACTGGCAGCGAAACCAGCGGTTCCAAGCGCTGGGTCTGGCAGCAAACAGAAAGAGGACACTTCGGGGTAGGACCGGCCGACGGAACAACTTCCGACTTTTTTACTGCCGATCCAAATGGATTAAACCCCTGTGTTTACGACGATGTGATCGTGTTCAGCACCGATAATGGCGATAATACGTACGAACTGATTCCGGGGGAAGAAACCTTCATCAACTGGGCCGATGTGCCTACGTTGTTTCCCGGTGCTACGTCTACCCAGAATGTTGACGAATGCCGCGATGCTTCCGACGTACTGGTTCTGAACACCAACTTTACGGTGCGAACTTCGGAAGTAGAAGGAGAGGAAGTAAATAACATCATTCTGAACCCGCTTACCCCGATGAGTTACTACGTAAACGCTAGTGAATTCAGAATTCTGGAACTAACAGAAGATGTGCTTTCGGTAAGAACCATTCAAACTACCCCCGATGGTGGTGAGTTGGCCTGGTACTTTACTTTTGTAGCTGAAGGTAGCACCGGCGGAAATGGCGATAACGGAGGAGACAACGGAGAAAACAGCAGCATAGATTTTGAAGAGCTGGTTTTTGCCGATGAGTTCGATACCGACGGGGCCCCTAACCCTGATGTGTGGGGCTACGAACTGGAAGATGGCTGCCCCGATCTGTGCGGATGGGGGAACAGTGAACTGCAGTGGTACACGGATCGTCCGGAAAATGTAATCGTGGAAGAGGGCGTGCTGAAAATTACCGCGCAACGAGAAACTTTAGGTACCAGGGATTTCACTTCTGCTCGCCTGGTTAGCAAGGATAAGTATGAATTCACCTACGGCCGGGTAGAAGTACGGGCCAAAATGCCGGAAGGCGTGGGTACCTGGCCGGCCATCTGGATGCTGGGTGCCGACATCGATACTAACCCCTGGCCCGGCGCCGGTGAAATCGATATCCTCGAGCATACCGGTAAAGAGCCCAATAAAATCCTGGGAACCACGCATAGCCCTTCCGGTTTCGGCGGAACTGCCAATGGAAGTTCAACTACCGTAGATGATGCGATTAACGATTTTAATGTTTATGCTATTGAGTGGACGGAAGAGTCGATCAAGTTTTTCGTGAACGATGAGATGTATTACGAGTACGCCCCGGAAGTGAAAAACGACGAATCCTACCCGTTTAACAAGGATTTCTACTTCCTCATGAACATTGCCATGGGAGGTACGCTGGGCGGAAACATAGCTCCGGAATTTAATTCCGGTACCATGGAAGTAGACTACATTAGGGTATATCAGTAGTGTAATGTAATGAATGGCGCACGGGCTATCCCCGGCTCGTGCGCCATTCTAACTAACATCCCAACTCGCGCACAATTTTATCGCGTACGCAAACCGGGATTACATTGGGCGTGCCAGATTAACAATTCAATAACTTAAAACTACTTTACCATGTCTATCTCAGCCGATAGCAGAAGGCTCCTCCTTGCCTTTTTTTTCCTGGCCTGCCTTCCTGCCTTTGCCCAGGAGAAAGGAGAATTACTATGGCAAGACGAGTTTAACGAAGAGGGTAAACCCAACCCGGAACACTGGGGTTACGACCTGGGCGATGGCTGCCCGGACATTTGTGGGTGGGGAAATAACGAAAAACAAACGTATACCGATCAGCAGGAAAATGTGCGGGTGGAAAATGGAAAGCTGATAATCGAAGCGCATCAGCTACCGGAAGGAGGGTACTCTTCCGCCCGGATTAAAACGAAAGAAAAGGCAAGCTGGGAATACGGATACATCGAAGTGCGGGCTAAACTACCTTACGGACGGGGATCCTGGCCAGCCATCTGGATGCTGTCGGGTGCCAAAGGCTTCAAGTGGCCCCGCGACGGGGAAATCGACATTATGGAGTACAAAGGGTCTCACCCGGAATGGGTATACGGTACCACTCATACCAAAGCATATAATCATGTTAAAGGTACCCAGATCGGCGATTCCATCAAGGTGTTCCAGCCGCACGAATCGTTTAATAACTACGCCCTGAACTGGATGCCCGATAAACTGGAGTGGCTCATTAACGGGGTGGTATTCCATACAATTCATAAAAGCGGAGGCGATTATTCCGAATGGCCTTTCGACCAGCCGTTCTACCTGATTCTGAACCTGGCCGTGGGCGGTAATTTCGGAGGAGAATACGGCGTGGATGAAGGCATATGGCCCCAGCGCATGGAAGTAGAATACGTGCGCGTGTACGAACCTCTTACCCGCGCCGATTGAATTAACTGGCTAATACTGGCGCAATCATAAGCTCAACTCACAATAGCTTCCGCTTCCATTTCCACCAGGTACCCATCACCCACCAGCCGGGCCTCCACCAGCGTATTAGCAGGTTGAATAGCTCCGAAATACTTGCCGTGGGCCCGGGCTACCGGCTCCCAGTCGTTAATGTTCCGCACGTAAATGCGCGTGCGCACTACATCCTCCAGCTTACCGCCCAGCGATTCTACCGAAGCCCGGATCTTATCCAGGATAAAAGTGGCCTGCGCCTCCGGGTCATTTAACCCTACCAGCGTATTTTCATGAGTAGCTGTGGTGCCCGACACCAAAATACGGTCTCCCTTTCTTACCGCCCGGCAGTACCCGGCCATATCTTCCCAGGATGTACCACTGAATATCTTCCGGGTTCCGTTACCCGTCTCTTCCGGGGTAAAAGCGGGTGGAATCGATTCAATATGATGGCTTAAATCGCCCGAAGCCGTAAGGAAAGGAGGCTTCCGGTACTCATCACCGCAGTTGCCCGGTATGGGCCGAAAGGAAGAGATGGCCTGCTCAATCCGGTCGTGGTCCTCTTCGCTTAGTACCAGGTCGTAAATCTTCAGGGTATCTTCAATGTGGTTGCTCTTTCCCAGCCGTGCCCCAATAATAACCCCGCCTACGGCAGGCTGCTCCAGCATGTAACGAGTAGCCAGGGCCGCAATACTGGTACCCTTATCACGGGCCAGCCCGGCCAGTTGCTCCAGCACCAGCTGGAAAATATTCCAGCCCCCGGCCTCATCAATAAAACGCTTGTATTTCATCTGCGACCAGGTTTCCAACTGCTGCCCCGGATCGGGCCTACCCAGCCACTTCTCCGAAAGAAATCCCCCAGCCAGTGTGCCAAAGGAAAGCAGTTTTAACCCAAACTCTTCGCAAACATCGGTCATCTGCGTACTGGCCCGCTGGTCGATCAGCGAATAGCACACCTGGTTGCTTACCAGCTCCACCCCGCTGGTCAGGGCCACGCGCAAATGAGCCGCATCGAAATTGGTTACCCCCAGGGCTTTAATCAGTCCTTCATCTTTGAGCTCCTGCAACCAGTACAGGGTATCGAGCCATACCGGGTTGGGGTACGACCAGGCGTGGTACTGCAACATGTCGAGTGATTTGGCCTGCATTCGATCGAGCGCCCGCTGCACAGCTTCGCGAACTTCTTTCCGGGTTACCTTGCCGGGAGGGGGTACCCATTTGGTTAACCGCTGCACCGGGTATTCTTCCCCGAATTGTTCTACGAACGACCCGGTAATGACTTCCGCCGAACCGTAGTGATCGGCCATATCGAACGTAGTGAACCCGGCTTCTACGTAAGGCAACATAGACCGGGCAGTTTCCTTCGGATCCAGGGTACTGCCGTCGCGTTCCATATCGGCAATTTGCCACAAACCGGTAAGAATGCGTGAAATCGTTAGTGCAGGGGCAAGTGTAGTGGTTCTTTTCATATTATTCGGGTGGTAAAGTGGTGAACAGGTCGTTGGTATCGGTCCCCTCCTTTTTTAACTGGCGAAGCTTGAAAAAGTAAATAACACTGGCCAGGCCCATTACAATTAGCCACACCGGGGTGGAACGAAAGTACCAGGCTTCTGCTTCAGCCGTTAAATCCTTGTGCGTATGAACAACCAGGAAGAAGACCAGTAACAGGGCACCCAGGCCACCTATAATTAGCTGGGTATTGCGTTTGCGAAGTACCGTTAGCTGCCGGGTGAGCACAGGATTTACGTACGGAATAGCCAGCAGGCTTAGGCAAATCAGCAGAAAGTTCATCATCATGCTGGTTACCATAATATCTACGCCCAGGAAAAAATCGCCGGCGAAATGACTGCCCAGTATTCCGATTGTTGCCATTGATCCACTGGCTACCAGGGCCACGTAGGGGGTATGGTATTTCGGGTGGGTGCGGGTAACCGGCCGGGGAAAGATACCATCTTCTGCCCAGGCAAACATTAACCGGGAAACCGCCAGCAGCATGGCCGGTAAATCGTTAATGAGCGCAATAACCGCCCCGGAAAGAATTGCCACGCCCAGTCCGGCCGGTAACACGTAGCGCAGCAACCCCGGTGCGCTGATATCGTGTGCCTGTGCTTCGGCAGATATTAACTGCCACGGCACCATGTGGTACATGGATGTGGCAAACAGCAGGTAAAAAGTACCTACCGTACCAATGGCCAGCACAATGGCCAGCGGTAAATTCCGGGTGGGGTTCTTTGCTTCACTACCCGCCTGAGCAATGGAATCGAAACCAATAAAGCTGGAAAAAAGTACGGCAGCAGCCGAAAAGAATACCGGGAGCGAAAAAGATTTGCGCTCACCAATACCCTTCACCTCACCGTTTTCGGGCTCCCAGGCCGAAAGGAAATCGGTGGTATTAATAAACAGTCCGCTGAAAATAACAATGCCACCCAGCGTAAACATTAGCACCATCATGGGAATAAGGATCCGCTCGTAAAACCGGCCGCCCAGTATATTTACCCCTACGAACGTCCAGAGCAACAGCAGGGCCAAAAATACCCGCACGCTGCCAAGCATCAGGGTAGTTGCCAGCTGGTTGTATTCCAGCACCAGCAGCACATCGCGGATAAAGGGCACAATTAGGTACGATACCACACCGATTACAATCGATAAACCAAACCACTGGGAAAAACTGGCTACAAAGCCCAGGTAGGGGTGAAGCCCACGACTGGCGTACAGGTAACTTCCCCCGGCCCGGGGCATAGCCGACGACAGGCTGGCGTAAGCAAAAGCTGCCAGCAGCGCGGGAAGGGCAGCAAAAAGCATAGCCGGAATTACGTAAGGGCCAATGCCGGGCACACTGCGGTGAATCATGAAAGGTACCACGTTAATGGCTGCACCCATCATGGAGCAAACCCCGGTAGCGGTAAGGGTCAGTAAACCGAATTGCCGGGTAAGTCCGGAAGATTGTTTGTTCTTAACGAGCGTCAATGTCAGGTATGTACGTGAATGAATCTGCTAAAATAATAAATGAAGCAGACGATGCAGTATAATATTTTAACCGTAAACCGATAAATACGGTACTACCCTGGGGAAGGGTGCACCCTGCCTCGTAAAATGTGTAAAAATTAATGCTTATCGTGTTATACGGCCAAGTGCT
>CAZIWJ010000217.1:0-6236 GCA_964542855.1 uncultured Roseivirgaceae bacterium | reverse complement strand
GCCAATTACCGGCGGGTAATGAATAATGAACCCCTGCTTAACCCCGTGAACATGGGAAATGGATATTAAATACTCCTGAACATTACACTGATCTTACACCCCGGGAGCAATGGCTTGAAAATTGTTTTTTTGCAACTCATGCCATCAGTGAACAAGATCATTTCATGAAAACGCTTACACCCGCTATCACCCTGCTAGCCAGCATACTGGCATCTGTTTCACTATTTGCCCAGGAAAAACCAACATATAAACTCATACCTCTTCGCCGGGGAGTGAACAGCATTTACCACGACTCCTCCCCGGTGATTACGCCCGACGGCAAGACACTGTATTTTGTGGTGAGCGACCATCCGGATAACCAGCATGGTACGGAAAATTCGCAGGACATCTGGTATAGTACTTTAAACAAAAATGGCGAATGGAGCGATGCCGTGCACATGCAAAAACCATTGAACCAGAACCAGTACAACCAGGTACTTAGTGTTTCAGAAGATGGCGACCGACTGTTCGTAAGGGAATTCAAAAATAAAAATAACATTGGTTTCGCCGTAACCCGCAGGGAAGGGAATGAATGGTCGAAACTGGAGTCGATTCGTATTCCTAAATTCCGCAGGATGGCGAAAGGCAGGTTTTCGGGCGGGTTTATGTCGTACAATGGTAAAGTAATTTTGCTCTACTTCAACGAAAAAGAAAACGAAAAGTACAGCGATTTATACGTGAGCATAAATAAAGACGGCAATTGGACGCAGCCCCGGTTTATTAAATCGCTGAATACTTACCTGGATGAATTTGGGCCCTACCTGGCCCCCGATAATAAAACCCTCTACTTTGCCAGTAACCGGGCCGGTGGTTTCGGGAATACCGATGTTTACAAAACTACCCGAAAAGATGATACCTGGCTAAACTGGACAAAGCCAGAAAATGTAGGGGCACCGATAAATACCAGCGGCTTTGATGCGTACCATGCGGTAGGTTATAACGATACGCTGGTGTTTACGGCCCGCGCCTACATGTCGGCCGACGGCGGGCACCTCGATATTCATACCCTGGAGAAGATTAAGCCAAAAGTTTTTAAATTATTCGTAAAAGGAGGTGTGTACGATAAAAAAGACTACGCCCCGGTACCGGCCAATATCCGGATTGAACACGAAGGAAAGGTTGTTGAAATTGCACAGGCTAAACGCGATGATGGAACTTATGAAGTTCAGTTGCCCGATTCCGGTAAGTATTACCTATCAACCCAGGCCGAAGGTTACCTGGCCAGAAAAGACAGTTTTTTTATTAAAAAGGCAAAAACCGATACGGAAGTTTACATGGAAATGCTGATGCAACCGATGGAAGTAGGTTTGTCGGTACGTTTGAACAACATATTTTTCGACTACAACAAAGCCCGTTTGCGGCAGCAATCGAACAGGGAATTAAACAAGGTAGTGGAAATGATGCAGCAAAACCCGGGCCTGGCGATTGAAATTGGAGGGCATACCGACGACCGGGGGTCGGCAGCCTACAACCGGGACCTGTCGCAGAGAAGGGCCGAGTCGGTAAAAAACTATTTAACCCGGCAGTGGATTAAAGCAGACCGCATCATTGCCAAAGGATACGGGGAGTCAGCCCCAAAAGTACCGAACACCAGCGATGAAAACCGGCAGGTTAACCGAAGGGTTGAGTTTACCATTCTTTCACTAAACCGGAAAGAAGACACGGTTGGTCGTTAGGGAACGGGAGGAGCTTTTCCGGCTTTACGGAGCGACCTGGTTGCGCTGAATAGTACAACCGCCCCGGAAAACCCGATTACCCCGCCCGAAAAAATAAGGGGTTGCCCAAGCTGGCTTAAATTTTCGTTATCGGCACCCCCAAGTACCCCACCCAGGATCACAACTGAGTAACCAATGGCAGAAATGAGAATACCATTCTGCAGTCTTTTCCCGGTTTTATCCAGGTTGTAGCGGGTGGCATCGAGTTCTGTTTCTAGTTGCAAAATGGCCGCTTTAAGAGAATCGGCAGAAGCAGGGAGTGGCCGCTGCTGGGCATGAGCATTTAACGAAATTGCAGAATTGAGCAGCATGCCCAGTGAGAGTAGAAAAAATAAACGCATGTAGGTTGCAGTTTTATATTTCGAGCCAGTTTTTAAACAGGTTTACCCGTTCCCGGCTAACAATCATATCCATTTCAGACGGTACTTTTAAAGAAACTTTTAGCCGGCTATTAGAATAGGTTTTTACATCATTAATTGCTTCAATGTTAATAATAAACTTTCGGTTTATGCGAAAAAAGCGGGTAGGATTCAGTTCTTTTTCGTCCAGGGCTTCCAGCTTGTAATCCAGGATGTAGCGGCGGTTGTTCGACCACTGCACCAGGTAGGTAGTTTTCCCCTCCGCATAAAAATAGGCCGCATCCTGAACCGGCTTAGACTGAATATGATCCCCGAACTTCACCATGAACCGTTGTTTATACTGTCGGCTACCCTGGCCAAGCCATTTTTTAAGTTCCACCGGATCGATTTGCGGGGTGCTTTTATCGGGCTGGCTGAACCACTGTTCGTACCTGGTTAGTGCTCGCTCCAGGTCGGGTTCAGCTATGGGTTTCAGCAGGTAATCCACGCTGTTTACTTTAAACGCATCGAGTGCATACTGATCGTAGGCGGTGGTGAAAATAACCGGGATATTGATACTGGTTTTTTCAAAAATCTCGAATGATTTTCCGTCGGAAAGGTGAATATCCAGGAACAGCAGATCAACCGGGTCGCTTTGCAGGAAGCTTACGGTATCTTCAATGCTGTCGAGAATATGGTGCAACTCTATTCCGGGCTTCACTTTTTTCACCATGCCGGCCAGCCGTTCTGCGGCCAGTTCCTCATCTTCTACAATTAATACTCTTGGGTTCATGCGGCTTCAATTAATGGAAGTTTCACCGTAAAAGACTGGTTGCTGTCGTCAATGATAACCTGTTGCCTGGTTATAAATTTATAATGGTCAATAATATTTTTTAAACCAACTTTATTAGCGTTCTCTTCCTGCTCTAACTTCTGCAGGTTGTTTTTTACTACGATGTAATCATCGTTTTGTAAATAAATTTCTACGGAAAGCGGTCGTTTTCGGGAAACCACGTTGTGTTTAATGGTATTTTCAACGAGAATTTGCAGCGAGCCGGGGGGGATTTTCCATTTACTGGTATCGCCGGGCAGGTTCTGTTGAATAATCAGGTTGTCGCCGAACCTGATTTTCAGCAGGAAAAGGTAAGCCTGGATGAAGTCGATTTCTGCCGACAGTCCAACCAGCTTTTTCTTCTCGTGCGAAAGCAGGTACCGATAAACTTTGGCCATTTGCTGAACAAACTGGTCGGCCAGGGCTGCGTCTTTATAAATCAGGCTCGACAGCACATTGAAACTATTGAACAGGAAGTGCGGGTTTACCTGTTTGCGAAGCGCGTCGAACTGAGCTTCCATGGTAAGGGAACGAAGCTTTTCGGCCTCCAGCCGGGTTTCGCGCAGTTGCACCTGGAAAAAGAGCACGGCGTTAACGCTGTGCAGGAACAAGTTTACCCGGAAAGTAAAGGCCAGGGCAAGCTTCAGTTGTACCATCCAGTTGGTAAGCGAACCTTTAAAAGCAAACAGTACCAGCAGGCTAACCAGTGCCGATATCCAAATAACGTGTACGGTGCTTGAGCCCAAATAAAGGATAAGTGGATGTATTTTAGCGGGTAATTTACTACGCTGAAATATAATCCAGGTGTACCGGTTGGCTTCCCATACCAGTAGAATCAGCCCAAGCATAATCAGGAAGAGCGAATACTGGGGTAAGCGAAGAGCAAATAGCTTATCGCCGCCGATGAACAGCGTGTTAATATAAGAATAAACGGCTAGCAGAACGATAAACAGCAGTTTGTATCGGTTCTGAAAAAGCGAAGCAGGCACGTTCCGTTTGTTTGAATGTAATTTAATGGTTAACCCCCGGCTGGCAGGGGTTGTTTAATGCGGGCCGCTGTTTATGCCAGGAGCCCCTTTTAGGCAATATTGGTAAACACGGCCTGCACATCCTCGTCATCTTCAATTTTATCGAGCATCTTCTCAATTTCTTCCAGTTGTTCCTCATCGAATTCAACCGGGGCGTTGGGGATGCGTTGCAGCGAGGATTTCTGAATTTCTATTTCTTTATTTTCCAGGGCTTTTCCCAACGGGCCAAAATCTTTGAAATCGCCGTACACGTACACGGTTCCTTCGTTCTCTTCTACGCTCTCCAGGCCGTGATCGATTAGTTCCAGTTCCATTTCTTCAATGTTTACATCGTCGGTTGCTTCAAACTGGAACACCGCCTTGCGGTTAAACATAAAATCGAGTGAACCACTGGGCACGAAAGAGCCGCCTGCCTTATTAAAGTAAGAGCGCACGTTGGCAACTGTACGGTTGGTATTATCGGTGGCGCACTCCACAATTACCAGAACACCGTGCGGCCCCTTGCCCTCGTAAGTAAGGTTTTCCAGCACTTCTGCATCTTTACCTTCGGCCCGTTTAATGGCTGCCTCAATATTGTCTTTGGGCATATTCTGAGCCTTGGCGTTTTGAATAGCTGTTCGCAGCGCCGCATTGGTTTCCGGATCGGGGCCACCTTCGCGGGCAGCTACCTGGATGGCCCGGGCCAGTTTGGGGAAAAGTTTCGACATCTTATCCCATCTCTTTTCTTTTGCTGCTCTGCGATATTCAAAGGCTCTTCCCATAATTTTTAACTTAATAATTTTTAGTTGAGTGCAAAAGTATTAAAATAGGGAATAGCCTTCAATATGATTTCTTAACAACTAAAAAGATATGTTACACACCGTAGACCTTGACTTTAAGGGCAATAAAAAATCAATCGCTGCTTACATCCTGGAAACCTCCGACGGGCCGGTTATCATAGAAAGCGGCCCTTATTCAACTTTTCCGGTTCTGAAAAAGGCCCTGGAAAATAACGGGTTTGCTGTAAGCGACGTGAAGCATGTTTTCCTTACGCACGTACACCTCGATCATGCCGGGGCAGCCTGGGCTTTTGCCAACGAAGGTGCAACCGTTTACGTGCATCCTAAAGGAATAAAGCACTTGTCGAACCCCGAAAGGTTGTGGAATTCTGCTAAAATGATTTACCAGGATAAGATGGAAGAACTGTGGGGCGATATGCAGCCCATTCCGGAATCGCAGCTTCGGGTGGTTGAGCACGGGGAGGAAATTACGGTTGGCGATGCAACCATCCAGGCCTGGCACACCCCCGGCCACGCTAAACACCACATTGCCTGGCAATGGGGCACCACCCTGTTTACCGGTGATGTGGGAGGAGTGCGCATTGATGGCGGATTAATTGAACCTCCTACCCCACCACCAGATATTAACCTGGACAACTGGTACGAGTCGATTGGCATTATTGAACAATTAAAGGTAGAAAGGTTTATGCTTACCCACTTCGGGGAAGTAAACGATGTAACTACCCACCTGGCCAATCTGAAAGACCAGCTAAAGAACTGGAGCCAGTGGATGAAACCGCACTGGGAAGCCGGTAAACCGGCAGAGGAAATTATTCCCGAGTTCAGTGCCTTCGTAAAAAAGCAACTGCGAAGCAAAGGGGCCGATGAAGAACTGGTGAACTGCTACGAAGCGGCCAACCCTTCCTGGATGAGCGTGAGTGGCTTACTTCGCTACTGGCAGAAAAAACACGAAGCTGCCGGATAAAAGGTTTTACCTCGTTAGAAAAGCGGGGGTTTCTGCAATGGCTGTAAACAAAAAATACCCCTGGAGCAGGGGTATTTTAATTTTAGTAACATGTGCCGTACTAACCGGCTATTCTTTTCCTGAACCCTCTTCCTGGCTGTCTTCTGAGGCTTGCTGGGTATCGGGCTGCTCAACTTTGGCTTCTTCTGCCGGAGCAACTTCTTCTTTTTTCTGCGCAGCTTTCTTAGTGGTATTTTTCTTGCCACTTTTTTCAGCGAACTCAGCCTTAATTTTTTCTACATCTACATTTTTAACCGGAGGTAATGTAGTTAGTTCCTTAATACGTTGCTGCCTTACTTTGGCACGTATTTTATTTTTCTTTCCTTTTCTTTCTAATCTGGTAACGGCCATGATTATTTTTTTCTTAAAATGAAATGCAAAAGTATAACAAATCAGTAAATCTGCAAAATAAACTGATATATCGCTGGCTGGCACGATACCTGAACTAAACCTAACACCTATTGAATGGTAAACGCTGCCAACTCAATTTTGATGTATCCTC
>CAZIWJ010000216.1:1618-6260 GCA_964542855.1 uncultured Roseivirgaceae bacterium | reverse complement strand
AGAATCAGCCCTCGACCCCGCACCCATCGCTATGTTTGAAAACGTTATTAATTACAAACCGGAATACATCGTGAACGAACAGGGCTACCAGCAGCGGTTCCGGGTAAACAGGGCAGGGGCCTTCATTACCCGGTCTGGCGATACGCTGTCTAACGAATCGGCCCTGGCATCGGGCATTGGGAAAAAAGAATTAATTCCTGATGGCAACGGGCGCTACTTCCGGAACTGGCGGAAGCGGATCAACTCTCCCGATGATATCTGGAATGAAATTGTGCAGGCCACTCAATTGCCGGGCGTAACCTCCGCACCTAAACTGCAACCCATTGAAACCCGGCTGGTCATGCTGCAAACCGGGATGCGGGCTCCTATGGGAATTAAAGTGTACGGCCCGGATTTACAAACTATCGAACGCTTTGGCCGTGAACTGGAACCCATTCTGAAAGAAGTACCAGGGGTAAAGAAAGAGGCAGTATTCGCCGAACGCATTGTTGGTAAGCCTTACCTGGAGCTGGATATCAACCGGAAGCAGATTGCCCGCTACGGACTAAGCATTGCCGATGTACAGCAGACCATCGAAACAGCTATCGGGGGTAAGGCCATTACTTCTACGGTAGAAGGTCGGGAACGATACCCGGTAAGGGTACGCTACCCGCGTGAACTGCGCAACCACCCGGAAGCGATTGCAGAAATTCTTCAGCCCACGCCAACCGGCGCCCAGGTTCCGCTAGGTCAGCTGGTTAACCTGGAATACCGCAGGGGCCCACAGGCTATTAAAAGTGAGGAGACGTTTCTTACCGGCTACGTGCTGTTCGATAAAACCGACGGCGTATCGGAAGTAACTGCCGTGGAAAATGCGAAAAGCCGGATTCAACAGCAAATCGATAATGGCAACCTCACGGTTCCGGCAGGTGTGAGCTACGCCTTTTCGGGAAATTACGAAAACCAGGCTCGAGCCGAAAAAAGGCTTTCTATTGTTATTCCCCTGGTGCTGATTGTGGTATTTATGATCCTGTACCTCCAGTTCAGGTCGGTAGTAACGGCATTGATCGTTTTTACCGGTATTGCACTGGCGTTTAGCGGCGGCTTTCTACTCATTGGGCTGTACGGAAACCCGGGTTTCCTTGACTTCACGGTGGGAGAAAGAAACCTGCGCGACCTGTTCCAGATTCAACCCATTAACCTCAGTGTGGCGGTATGGGTAGGCTTTATTGCCCTGTTCGGTATCGCTACCGACGATGGGGTACTCATGGCAACTTACCTCGATCAGCGGGTGAAAGGTAAACAGCCCGATTCACTCCGGGCGCTGCATGCCGCGGTAATTGAAGCCGGTAAGCGCAGGGTGCGCCCGGCTATTATTACCAGCGTTACCACCCTCATTGCTTTACTGCCGGTGCTTACTTCCACCGGCAGGGGATCAGATATTATGGTGCCTATGGCTATCCCGGCCTTCGGAGGGATGCTGGTTGCCGTGATTAGCTATTTTATGGTGCCGGTGCTTTACGCCTGGCGGGAAGAAAGAAAATTAGTAAACCCATGAAAAAGATTATCCTGTTTATAGCTTTGTTGGCTGCGCACACGGGTTCCGGGCAGTCGATCGATTCGCTCTACCGCCTGGCTGTGGAGCAGAACCCGGAACTGAAAGCCAGCTACGCCCGGTTCGAGGGTGCGCTAAACCGCGTAACGCAGCGGCAGGCACTGCCCGATGCTAAACTATCGCTGGGATACTTTATTTCTCCCATCGAAACCCGGCTGGGGCCGCAGCAGGCCCGGCTGTCGTTGAACCAGCAGTTCCCGTGGTGGGGAACCCGCCAGGCCCGGGGAAATGTAGCCCGCCTGCAGGCCGAAGCAGCTTACCAGCAATTCCTTCAGCAGAAAAATGAATTGTACGCTCAACTGGCTGGTGCGTGGTACCCGCTGGCCAAACGCCAGGCGTTGCTGCGGGTAGAAAATGAGAACCTGGTTTTATTAAAGCAGTGGCGCAAACTGGCGGTTCAGCGGCTGGAAAGCAATAAAGGCAGCCTGGCCGATGTTCTGCAAATCGACCTGCGCATAGAAGAGTCTGATACCCGGATGCTCCTGCTGGCAAAGGAAGAACTGCCGTTGCGCATCCGGCTAAACCGCCTCCTGAACCGTACCGATACCGCAAGCCTGGTTATCCCGGATCAGCTGCCGGTCATTCAGCCCCAGCTCAAAGTAGCTGATTCCCTACTGAATCCTGCCCTGGCCGTACTGGACCGGAAAATTGAAGCAGCTCGTGGGGCAGAGCGACTTGCCGTTAAGGAAGGACTGCCCAGTATCAGTGTTGGCCTCGATTATGCCCTGATCGGTGAACGTACCGACGCTGAAATTCCCGAAAACGGTAGAGATGTACTCATGCCCCTGGTAAGCCTGAGCCTGCCGGTTTTCCGGAATAAATACCGGGCAAAAGTAGAAGAGTCCCGAAACCTGCAACAGGAACTGCAGGCTGAGCAAACCGCAACCCGTAACCGCCTGCAATCGCAACTGGCCCAAAGCCGGTACGAGCAGGATAAACTTCAGGTGCTGCTCAGCCAGTACGAACGACAGGTACAACTGATTAACCGAACGCTTAACCTGCTGCTCGTTGAGTACAGCAACCGGGAGGCAGGTATCGATGAGCTTTTAAGCGTACAGTCAACCTTACTGAAATACCAACGACAACAGATCGAAGCCACAATGGCCTGGTGGATTAACCGGGCTGATATTCAAGTTATTACCGGAGCAACTTATATTGAAAATGAGGAGTAACAATAAAATAATCGGGGCCAGCGCACTGGCTCTCCTAATTGGCCTGGGAATGGGCTGGTTATTATTTGGTGGAACCGGATCAACGGAACACCAGCATACTGAAAACGCAGAGAACCAGACCTGGACCTGCTCCATGCATCCCGATGTGCGCCAGCAGGAGCCCGGTTCCTGCCCCATTTGCGGGATGGATTTAATCCCGGTGAGTGACCAATCGGGTAATACGGTTTCCAGCACAGCCGTGGCGATGTCGGAAACAGCCCGTAAAATTGCCGATGTACAAACGGCAGTTGTGCAAACCGGGGAGGCCACAGCGGGCAAACAGTTGCAGCTTAGCGGTAAAATTCAATCCGATGAGCGAAGGGTGGTAAGCCAGGCAGCGCACATTGGCGGCCGGGTGGAACAGCTATCGGTCAGTTTCACCGGCGATTTTGTTCGTAAGGGTAACCCGCTGGCTGTTATTTACTCGCCGCAACTGGCTACCGACCAGCAGGAATTACTGCAGGCATACGCTAACCGCGAACAACAACCGGGGCTGTACAGGGCTACTTACAGCAAACTGCTTAACCAGAACATTACTAAAGAACAGATTGAACGGGTGCTGGAAACCGGCAAACCAATCAATAACTTCCCGGTGCTGGCTACCACTTCCGGTTATGTAACCAAAAAGAAAGTAAACGAGGGCGATTACGTGCGGCAGGGCCAGTCATTGTTTGAAGTTGCCGACCTGTCGGTAATCTGGGCGCTGTTCGAGGTATACGAACAGAACCTGGGCATGGTGCAAAGGGGCGATTCCCTTTCCTTTTCAGTTCAGGCGTACCCGGGACAAACGTTCAGAGGGGTGGTGACTTACATCGATCCGGTTATTAATCCGGATACCCGCGTTGCCAGGGTAAGGGTTTCGGTGAGGAATGACGGCCGGCTGAAGCCCGGTATGCTGGCGCAGGGGCTGGTAAGTACAGCATCCAATTCCGGCAATGGGCTAGTTGTTCCCCGTTCTGCCGTACTCTGGACCGGCAAGCGATCGGTCGTGTACGTACGAGAATCCACGCAGCAGGAAACCGCGTTTAATTTAAGGGAAGTAGAACTTGGGCAGGCTCTGAATAACCACTACGAGGTAATAGCCGGGCTGTCGCCGGGGGAAGAAGTGGTAGTAAACGGGGCCTTTAGTGTTGATGCTGCCGCTCAGTTGGCAGGCAAGCCCAGCATGATGAATCCTCCCGAACAGGAACAGCAGCAGGATGTAACGGAGCCGGTTATAGAAGAACCTCAAGGCCCTTTATCGGGTGAGGCACAAAAGGCTTTACAGGAGGTAATCAGTACATACCTGGCACTAAAGCAGGCACTGGCAGCCGATAAGGAAGAGGAAGCTGTTCATCAGTCGGGGCAACTCCTGTCCCGCATTGAAGAAGCCCGGAGTACTTCGCTCGGGGAGAGTAAAGCCTGGAAAAGAACCATTGCTTCGCTGGAAGGAGTAATCGGTCAGTTCGAAAATCCCGAAAGTATTTCCAGGATCAGGGAACAGTTTATTCCCTTATCAGAAAGCATAATCAGTCTGGTGAAAACCCATCCGGTAACTGATGATACCCTCTACGTACAGCACTGCCCCATGGCCAACAACGACCAGGGTGCCGACTGGCTAAGCAGCCAGGAAGAAGTGCTGAACCCGTATTACGGAGCCCAAATGCTACGCTGTGGCTACGTAAAGGAAACCTTAGCTGAGAAGTAAAGCGTTGTGTATGGGAACAGAACCCTGTGCCCATACCTACTGCTTACTTCTGCCTTACCCGGGTACCCAGGTAAGAACACCAGACCGGTTCACCGCAGCGTACATCACCCCTGGTATATTTCCGTAGGGGTAACCATGTAATGATCCAGT
>CAZIWJ010000216.1:0-1518 GCA_964542855.1 uncultured Roseivirgaceae bacterium | reverse complement strand
CAGTAAAAACAAAAAAGCCCCTCGTCATCAACAAGGGGCTTTATTACGCTCTAATCTATTTAATCTGAACCTAAACACTAAAACATTGTACTCTTTTCTGAACTGCTCATCGGTTCTGTTTTTTACCGTAACCAGATGAGCGCAGGTGGAATGCCACCCCGGTTGTTTGAAAAGGTTTATTTAGAATTTGGTGCTTCCATTGGGTTGTAATACGTACTGGAACGTATAGTACCGGCTGGAAGGACGGGTTTGCAGGTCGGCAAATTCGGGCGTTGTGGTATTGGGGTTACCCTGGTAATAGCTGATTATTTCTATCTTGGCGTAGTTTCCTGCTGCGGTGCGCAGCATGATAATTTTTCCGGGTACCGGTAATACGGCAAACTGGGGAGTACCCGTTTGCCCCGTGTAGTTATACCAGCTGTTGTCAATTGCCGGGGTGGTTTCTGCATCAACGGCGTAACCTGATTCCGGGGCCGTTTCAATTTCTTCAAAAATGCCGTCTACAACCATCGCTCCACCGTTACCCGGGCCGGATGTTCCGCCGTTGGTAATAATGCTGGTACCGGCAAACCCTACATCCCAATCGGTAGAATTAGAGTCGGCAGCACTTACTATTTGCCCGCTTTCCAGGCTAAAGAAGGTGTACGATCCGGGTGCTCCGCCGGGCTGGCCGCCTACATCAGCAGGGATGTCTTCTGCGATTTGAACTTCCAGGTCAATCTGTGTTTCTTCGGTGTCTTCGTCGCAGGAGGTGAACAGGATAACGCCCGCACTGAGTAACAGGGCTAAAGGGTGTATGAATCGTTTCATTGGTGTTAAGTTTTGGTTATGTTTAATTAGATTTAAAGTTTATCTGAAGGCCTCCAAACCAGATTCTACCGGGTAGGGAAGGTTCAAAGGCATTAGTGGTATTTAATAAGTTGTTTACGCCGGCCTCTACGGTAAGCCAGTTGAAGATAGATTTTCCGGCCGACAGGTTTACCTGCCAGTAACCATTAGCATATTCCTGATCGGTATCTACAATTCCATTTCCGTTATTATCGCCCAGCCCCCAGCGGCCCCGGTATATGGCCCGGGCCGATGCATTAATGCCGTGCTGCGGGAGGGTATAAAATAACCGGGCGTTTCCCGAATGCTGCGAACGGCCGGGTAATCCGCCATAATCAGCTAGTGTAACCTTGCTGGTGCGGTTGGTTTCCGGGTTTCGGGTAAACACTTCTCCGTTTTCAATTCGTTTAACATCTTCCAGGTTACGGGCATCCAGGTACTGGTAGCCGGCAGCCAGGCGCAGGTTTGGGGTAAGGGAGTAACTCATGTCTACTTCAATACCCTGGGTAACCACCTCGTCGTAGTTGAAGTAGCTGAACACATTTTGCCCGTTAGTTTTCTGTGCAATCGGGGCCGCATCGATCAGGTTACTAATTTCGTTGCGGAAGCCGTTAATGTTAACCTCAAGCTCTTCTGAGGGGGTTAGCGTTATCCCGGCATTCCAGGCCAGTGAAGTTTCTGCCTGTATGG
>CAZIWJ010000215.1:0-6274 GCA_964542855.1 uncultured Roseivirgaceae bacterium | reverse complement strand
TGCGGTTTCTGTGCAGAAAGCGGCTGGTTGGTTTCGTAATCGAAGGCCTGGATACAAACCTGGTACATTCCTTCCGGTAAGTTTCCGGTGCGAACCAGGTTATCACGATTAAACCCGGAGGTAATAACATCGGCATCGGTGAGGTTCCGGTTAATCTGGGTTAGTTCTTTCCCCGAAATCACTTTCGAGCCGCCCGGGGGTAGAATAATGCGACGCACCGGCTGGAAATCAGGGTTGATTTCAGCCGATATGCCATTGTTGCCCGTTACGCTGCTTCTTAGTTTCAACGCATAGGTCTGATTGGGATCGGTGTTGATCAACGTTACCAGTACCTTCTCCTGTAACGATGGATTAATGTTATCTCCGGTACTCAGGTAGTCTGATAAATCGTTAGAGTACGGTGGAAGTAGCTGTACGGTAACCTGGATGGGCTGGCCTTGTGAGTAGGACAAAATTGGAGCAACTAACAAAACCAGGCATGCAATAAACCTGCGAACGCTCATGATTATTTCTGATGAAGTGTAGCTTGCACTATAAAAATATCATAACTGATACAAAATAATGCAATGATTTATACGAAATATTAAAATTTAAGTATTTTTACACACTTTCTTCCTTTATCGTTACCGGTTGCATTACATCAGTGAATAATATAATTTTTTTTACTGCCCTGTAATAATTTAGGTATTTTGATCACTAACCCACTGGTTGCACACCTAAAACATTAATTAACTTAACCTGAATGAATAGCACGATGAATACTTACTTCAAATCAATTCCTACCCTGATGCTAGCAGCCCTCTTCGTTGCTAGTTACAACGTACTTATGGCGTTTCCACCTGCTGAAGAACAACCCGGGCTGCTCTGGAAAATTGAAGGGAACGGCATTCAGCCTTCTTACATCTTCGGCACCATGCACATCCTGAGCCAGGAAGATTTTTCTATCAGCAAAGAAGTAAAAACTTCGTTCGAAAACAGCGAACAGATAGTCATGGAACTGGATATGGATAACCCCAACATGCAAACCCAGATGATGCAGCACGTACAGATGAAGGAAGGATCCACGCTCGACCAGTTTCTATCGGAAGAGGAAATGAAGCAGCTCGACGCCGAACTGAAAAGCATTATGGGCGACCGCGTGAATGCCAGGATGTTCAATACCTGGATGCCCGCCATGACCGCCTCCTCGTTCCTTTTTATTAAAGCAATAGAAGGTAAACCGGCCAGCTTTGAGATGACTTTTACGCAAATGGCAAAACAGCAGGGCAAGGAAGTTCAGGGGCTGGAAACCATCGAGGAGCAACTGAACCTTTTTCACAACATTGCTTACCAGGAGCAGGCCAGCATGTTAAAGGACTACCTCAATAATCCCGAAGAAGTAAAATCTGAGTTTAACAAAATGGCTAACCTGTACCTCAACGCCAACATCGACGATCTGTACCAGTTTGTAAATGACCAGACCAACGCCACTGCCATGGACCCGGCCGTGCTGATTGACCAGCGAAACGAAAACTGGATCCCTAAAATAGGGCAACTGGCAAAAAACCAGTCTACCTTTTTTGCCGTGGGGGCCGGTCACCTCGGTGGGCAAAAAGGAGTAATTAACCTGCTTAAAGATGCGGGGTATACGGTTTCACCGGTTACTGCACCGGCTGTGGCCGAAGAATAGTATTATAAATGGCCGAAAAGCTACATTTTCAACCAGTTAATTCCCGGGCACGCGTAACAATCGCGTGCCTTTTTTATGCGCAAAAAAGTAGGCATGCATAATTAATTTTTATCCTCCCGCTGTTTTACCTGAATAATCATATATATTTAAAGTGATAATAAACATTACTTTTAACAGCCATTTTTGAAAAAGTTATTTGTTTTTCAACACCTCTATTATGAAATATCCAAATCTAAAAGCAATTCTGCCATTGTCGTGTGCCTTCCTCCTGACAGGCTTCACGGCAATGAGCCAGACTGTAGTACAAGGTACAGTACTGGATGCAGATCAGAACGAGCCATTAATTGGCGTTAACATTGTGGTAAAGGAAAAGGTAACCGGTACCATAACCGATACCCGGGGGGATTTTCGGCTCAGTGTTAACGAAGCGCCGCCCTTTACCCTGGTTTTTTCCAGCGTGGGGTTTAACTCAACTACTTATGAAATAACCAAAGAAAACACTACCGGGCTCGAAATAGCCATGAAGGAGGAAACCCTGCTCGGGCAAGAAGTGGTAGTTTCCGCTTCCCGCCTGGAGGAAAGTATTATGGAATCGCCGGTTACCATCGAGAAGATGGATATTATTGATATCCAGCAGTCGTCGGCCCCCGACTTCTACGATGCCATTGCTAACCTGAAGGGCGTGCACGTGAACCAGGGTAGCCTGAACTTCCCCGCCATCAATACCCGCGGATTCGGGGCAATTGCCAATGAACGTTTTGTGCAATTAGTCGACGGCATGGACAACGCCGCCCCGCTCCTCAACTTTCCTACCGGTAATCTTACCGGCCTGTCGGAAATTGACGTGGAAAGCGTGGAACTGCTGCCCGGGGCAGCCTCGGCCCTCTACGGACCAAACGCTTTTAACGGGATACTGATTATGAACAGTAAAAGCCCCTTCGAGTACCAGGGGCTCAGTGCCCAGGTGAAAGCCGGTTTAACCCAGTCGGATGCCCAGGGACAAAGCTACCCGCTCTACAGCTTTTCGGCCCGCTACGCTAAATCGTTCCTCAACGATAAGATGGCTTTTAAAGTTAACTTTTCTTACTTCGACGCCCAGGACTGGCTGGGAAACGACTACACCACCGACCGGAATGCTTACCGCCAAAACCTGGCACAAAACGACGTGCCTAACCAGCCCGGCGACCCCAATTTCGACGGCATGAATACTTACGGCGATGAAACGGAAATTCTGCTTCCGCTTGGCGCTGTTGCCGGCCCTTCGGCTGCCTCCCTTGGTACGCTCGATTTGCGCCGAACCGGGTTCACCGAGGAAGAACTGATTGATGACTTCTCCGCATCCAGCCTGAAAGCCGATGCTGCCCTGCACTATAAAATTACTAACGAAATTGAAGCCATCGCCGCTTTCCGCTACGGCGGGGGGAATTCTATTTACCAGGGCGGTGAAAAATACGTGCTGCGAGGATTTAACCAGAACTTTGCTAAAGTTGAAGTGCGATCGCCCGACTTCTTCGTGCGTGCTTATCGTACCGAAGAAGATGCCGGCGACTCTTACAACCTCACCGCCCTGGGCGCTTTCGTAAACGAATCTATTGCTCCTTCGGCTGCCCAGTGGGTACCCACTTACGTGGAAAGTTACCTGCTGGCCAACCAGGGTTACATTAACGGCGTACCCGCTGGTAATTCAGAAGCTGCCCACGAGATTGCCCGTAGCCGGGCCGATGCCCCGATAACCGCCGCCCGGGAAACCGGCGAACTCGATAACATCATCGACCAGGTGCGCAGTGACCGCTTCCAAACGGAAAACGGGGCCCGGCTGGTTGCCCGCTCCCGCTTGTATCACGGTGAATTCAACTACAACTTCGCCAGTATAATCGATGTACTGGATATCCAGGTTGGCGGAAACGTGCGCCGTTACGACCTTTTCTCCGACGGCACGGTTTTCAACGAAGACCCCGGTGGTTCGGGAACGAACGAACGAATTACTATCGATGAATTTGGGGTGTACACCCAGCTGTCGAAGAAGTTATTTGATGAAAACCTTAAGCTAACCGGTTCAATCCGTTACGACAAAAACGAAAACTTCGACGGGCAGATTACCCCCCGCGTTTCTGCCGTTTACACTTTTCTGGATAACCAAAATATCCGGGCTTCGTTCCAAACCGGTTTCCGAAACCCACAAACCCAGGCTCAGTTTCTTTACTTCCCGGCCAGTACGGGTATCCTGCTGGGATCTACCGAAGCCAACGCGGCCCGCTACGGCATTCATAACGGCGGGGCCTGGAGTGAAAGCTCTTACCAGAACTGGGTAGCCAGCGGCAGCCCGGTAGATGAAAACGGCAACCCAACAGGACTGGAAACAGTAACGCTGGATTTTGTGCAGCCGGAGCAGTTGCAGTCGTACGAAATCGGTTACAAAGGGGTTATTGCCAATAAGGTACTGCTGGATGTTAATTATTACTATTCTATTTACACCGACTTCCTGGCGCAGCAAACCGTTCGCAGCAAGGAGGCAACCGATCACCAGGGTGAGCCCTTGCCGGCCCTCACGGCATTCCGTCCGTACGTAAATGCTGAAGAGGAAATTACTTCACAGGGTATCGGGCTGGGTTTCACTTATAAGTTGCCCAGCGATTTTGAAGTAAGTGGTAATTATTCCTGGGCTACATTTAATACCGATGCCGATGAGGATTTCCAGGCCGGTTTCAATACCCCGGAGAACCGGTACACGGTTACTTTTGCCAACCGTAAACTAGCTGATAACCTCGGTTTCAGTGCAACTTTTCGCTACCAGGATGAATTCCTGTGGCAGAACAGCTTCGGTGAAGCCCTGGTTCCTGCTTTCGGAACGTTAGACGCCCAGGTGAGCTACAAAGTGGAATCAATTAAATCGGTGGTTAAAGTAGGCGGCACCAACCTGGTTGGCGGCGATTACCGCACCAACATTGCCGCACCTTTTGTAGGCTCTAAATTCTTCGTGTCCGTTACCTTCGACGAATTCCTAAACTAGCACATCATGTACATATCTTATAAATACATCCTCTTTATTCCCCTGCTGGCTATTCTAATCAGTAGCTGCGAGCAGGAAATGATTACTTACCCGGCCCCGCTGGAAGAGAACAACGATAACGTTGGCCCCGACCCGGTGGCCGGCAATGCCGATTTCACCAAATTTGTGAGCGTTGGGGCCTCGCTGGTAGCAGGCTATCAGTCGGGCGCTTTCTACCAGGGCAGCCAGGATAATTCCCTTCCGGCTATCCTGAACCGGCAGTTCGCCCAGATTCCGGGCCAGGGAGGCGGATCATCCACTTTTAACCAGCCCGATATTAATACCGACCTGGGTTACAACTCCCTGTTTTCCAACCCGGAGGAAGGCGAAATTTTCGGTCGCTTTGTGCTAACCACGGGTGAGGTTCCACTTTCAGCCCTGCCGGCCGATGCTTCGGTACTTCCGGCCCCTCCTACTGTAAACCCCGCTTTCCAGTACGATGGCGACCGCAGCGCCCTGAATAACTTTGCCGTTCCCGGTATCACTGTGGGCCAGGCGTTGATTCCGGAAACGGGCGATTGGTCACTGTTTCAGCAAGACCCCAGGGTGCAGCCTTACTACGCCCGTTTTGCTTCCGACCCGGGTACTTCAACCGTGGCCGGCGACATGGTTGCAGCCCAGGGTACGTTTTTCCTGTGCTGGCTGGGAAATAATGATGTGCTGGGTTATGCCATTGGCGGGGCTTCAGAACCTTCTATTCTCACTTCCCCGGAAGATTTTCAGACCCGTTACGCCGGACTGATGCAGGCGTTAACCGCCGATCCGGATATCCGGGGGGTTGTTGGAAATATTGCCGATGTTACCACCATTCCGTTTTTCACTGCCCTGCCCTACAACTTTGTAGCTCTGGATGAATCGACCGTGGAAACGTTGCAACCGGTAGTAAGCGGGTTGAACCTTGCTCTGGACTTCCTGGTGGTTAACGGGGTAATTTCGCAGGAAGAAGCCGATTCCCGGAAACTCAACATTGCGGCCGGGCAGAACGCCGCCCTGATTGTGGATGAAGAATTAACAGACATCGGTGAAGAACTGGCCAATACTGATCCGCGGCTGGCTGCCTTCGCCCAGGTTCGCCAGGCTACGCCAAACGATTTAATTGCTTTCCCCGCTGCCCTCGATCTGGCCGCACTGGACCTGACCGATCCGACAGCTATTGTGCAGGCCATTTTACCCGATAGCCGGGTACTAACTGCCGATGAAATTGAAGTGATCCAGTTGCGCGTGGATGCTTTCAATGCAGCCATACCCCAGGTTATTGAGTCGCTGGGATTGTCGGGCCGCGTAGCCGTAGCCAATACCAACCAGGTGCTGACCGAATTAGCTTCGGGTGCGCAGTTTTCAAACGGGGTAGCCCTCGACGCCAGCTTTGCTCCTCCTTTTGGCTCGTTCTCTGAAGATGGCGTTCATCCGAACACAAGAGGTTATGCTTTCGTAGGGAACACCTTTATCGAGGCGATCAACAATAAGTTTGGGTCGACCGTACCCCTTATCGATGTTAGTACCTATAATGGTACTGCCTTGCCCGCACAGTAAAGGTTCCTCCCCTTTAATGAACA
>CAZIWJ010000214.1:0-6277 GCA_964542855.1 uncultured Roseivirgaceae bacterium | reverse complement strand
AGTAAGCTGTATCTGATAAAAAAGCGAACATTCTCATTAATAATTTAATGAACCGGAATGGGTTCAGAAAATTGAACCCGGGCCGAACAGCAACCGAAGGGGAATTTGCAACCCAAAGGCCAATATTTTAAAATGCCCTCAGACCCAGGCTTTGTATTATTACACCAACCGGTTTCATCCATTTAATTCTTCACCGGACCCGGTTAAATACTGGCCGCTTTGCAGTTGCTTTTGTTTTTCAGCCTGGTTAATGGTTTCAATCCCGGTCAGTAAAGCATCGGGGTTAAAAGAAACGCTATCGATGCCATGCTTTACCAGGAAGGCGGCAAATGCCGGTGAGTCGCTGGCTGCCTGTCCGCATAAACCTACAGGAACATTATTGTTATGAGCCACCCGGATTATTTCACTCACCATTTTCTTCACGGCTTTGTTCTCCGCATCGAATTCCGAAGCCAGCCGTTCCGAATCCCGGTCAATACCCAGGGTTAACTGGGTCAGGTCGTTCGAGCCGATAGAAAACCCATCGAAAAGAATGGCAAACTCATCGGCAAGGATAACATTAGAGGGCACTTCGGCCATCATGTAAACCTGCAGTTCCTGCTCTCCGCGCTTTAGCCCGAAATCTTCCATTTTCCCTATAACCTGGTGCGCTTCTTCGATGGTACGAACAAAAGGAATCATTAACTTCACATTCGTAAAGCCCATATCCTCGCGAACCCGTTTCATGGCCTTACATTCCAGGTGAAACCCATCGGCATAATCCGGATGATAATACCGGGAAGCGCCGCGCCAGCCAAGCATCGGGTTTTCCTCTTCAGGCTCAAACTGTTCGCCCCCGATCAGGTGTGCATATTCATTCGTTTTAAAGTCGCTCATCCTTACCACCACTTCCTTCGGGTAAAAAGCAGCGGCGATGGTGGCAACAGCCTCCGAAAGTTTATCGACGAAGAATGCGGTTTTATCCACATACTGGCCCGTAAGCTGCTCAATTTGCTGTTTGGCCTTTTCGTCGGTCAACTCATCGAAACGAACCAGGGCCATCGGGTGAATCTGGATCGTGTGGTTAATCACAAACTCCAGCCGCATCAGGCCAACCCCATCGTTGGGTAAGAACGACAGTTTAAAAGCCTGGTCCGGATCAGCCAGGATAAAGCGTACCGGGGTTTTAGGCAGGTGGATGAGGTCGGTGTTAATTTCCTCCGACTGCCAGTCAAGCTTGCCATCATATACTATACCTTTTTGTCCTTCCACGCAACTCACGGTTACTTCCTGTCCGTCCCGGATCAGTTCAGTAGCATTTCCGGTGCCCACCACCGCAATGGCGCCGATTTCCCGGGCTACAATAGCCGCATGACTAGTGCGGCCTCCCCGGTCGGTAATAATGGCCGAAGCCTTTTTCATGATCGGGTCCCAGTCTGGGTTGGTGATGTGGGTAACCAGCACTTCGCCTTCCTGCAATTCATTAATCTGGTCGGGGCTTTGCAGTACCCGGGCCCTGCCGGAGGCAATCCGTTCGCCGATATTCTTCCCGGTAACCAGCACCCTGCCCCGGTTTAACAGCTTGAAATGAAAATACCGGAACTGTTCCTTGCGGGTATGCACCGTTTCAGGACGGGCCTGAACAATGTAGATTTCCTGGTCGATACCATCTTTGGCCCACTCAATATCCATGGGCTTTTCGTAATGCTGCTCAATCTGCATGGCCCAGTACGCCAGTTTTTCCACTTCCAGGTTGCTCAGTACAAACTGTTCCTTCATTTCCGGCGAAGTTTCCAGGTCGAGTGTTCGCCGATCGAAATCAGCCTGACTGTCGTCGTAAACCATTCTTCTTTCCTTGGCTCCCAACTGCTTGTTTATAATAGCCAGCTTTCCCTGTTGCAGGGTGGGTTTGAACACGTAATATTCATCGGGACTAACGCTTCCCTTCACCACGTTTTCCCCCAGCCCCCAGCTTCCGCTGATGCTGATTACATCGGAAAACCCGGTTTCTGTATCCAGGGTGAAGCAAACCCCGGCGCAGGCCTGGTCGGAACGCACCATCTTCTGAATACCTATGGAAAGGGCCACCTGTAAATGCTCAAAACCATGTTCCTCCCGGTACTTGATGGCCCGGTTGGTGAAGAGCGAGGCATAGCAATTAGAACAGGCTGCCAGTAACTGATCTTCCGAAGCAATATTCAGGTAACTTTCCTGCTGACCGGCAAAACTGGCCTCGGGCAGGTCTTCGGCCGTAGCACTGCTTCGCACGGCCAGTTGTATCGTTCCGTTGTACTGCGCCTGTAACTGGTGGTAGGCTTTCAGCACTTCATCCTTCACTACTTCCGGAAATGGTAGCGAAATCATTAATTCCCGGCAACGCTGGCCTACTTCCTGCAGGTTGGCGTAGGAATCGCGGTTAAGCGAATCCAGGTAGCCTTCCAGTTGGCCTTTCACCTGGTTATCGTTAAGTAGTAACCAGTACGCATGGGCATTAAGTACAAACCCGTTGGGTACCTTAATTCCTTTTGCACTCAGATGCTGGTACATTTCTCCCAGGGAAGCATTTTTACCCCCTACAAAATCAACGTCTTGCATACTGATGCCTTCGAACCAGTTAACGTAAGTGAATTCCATAAGCTATAACTATTGTGCTAAGTATCCACCGTCGATTACCAGTTCCCCACCCGTTACAAACTTCGACTCGTCGGAAGCCAGGTACAAGATGCCGTAAGCAATGTCGTCGGGTTCGCCAACGTCTCCGATGGGGTGCAAGTTGGCCAGGTTCTGCCTTCCTTCCTCCAGGCTAACCCCCGTACCTTTCAGGTGGTTTTCCACCAGCGGGGTCCAGACAAAACCGGGGTGGACGGAGTTTACCCGGATGCCTTCTTTAGCGTAAAACAGGGCATCAGTTTTCGACATTTCCCGAACAGCCCCTTTGGAAGCATGGTAAGCAGGTATATCGGGTGCCCCCACGATGCCATAAATAGAAGAAAGATTAATAATGCTTCCCGAATGGTTTTCGCGCATGTAGGGGATGGCGTGCTTGGTGCAAAAAAATACTCCTTTAACGTTAATGTTCATCACCTGGTCCCACTCTTCTTCGGTAAACTGATCGGTAGGTTTGTTTGTCCCGGCAATTCCCGCGTTATTCACCAGGATATCAACCCGGCCCCAGCGCTCATAAACTTCCCGGGTTACCCGTTCAATTTCGCTTTCCCGGGCAACATCCAGCGGCCAGAACATGGCCTGTCCGCCCGCTTCAATAATCTCATCGGTCACCTGTTTACCTTCTGTGTCCAGCACATCGGTAACGGCTACCCGGGCCCCTTCTTTGGCCAGCATCATAGCAGCGGCCCTGCCAATGCCCAGGGCTGCCCCGGTTACAATGGCTACTTTTCCATCTACTCTACCCATAGCAATAGTTGTTTAGTTGCGTTGAATATGTTAGATAGAATATAACCTGATTTTCAGCTACATACTATGACGATAGTTAGTGTGGCAAGTGATAAGCCTCAAAGGTGTTACTCATTCCGCAGGCTGCCGAACACCTTCCTGAGTATTTCCTCGGCCCTTCCGAGCGGATCTTCCCTGATTTTTTTTTCCTCAATGGCAACCAGTTTAAACAACCCCTCAACGGCCCGGTTGGCGGCGTATTCTTCCAGCGGGGGTAATTGATTTACCTGCACGTTAATATCCTGTACTAAAGGTACGGCGTTGTAAGTATTAATTCCATTCAGCACCGCGTTGTAGGCATCGGCCGCCCCAACGGTGTCGAGGGTGGTTTTAATAACCGGGGCAAAACGGGCGGCCAGGGAGTCGGACGTCCGGCTCCGCAGGAAATCAGTTGCCGCGGTGCTGTCGCCCTGCAGAATGCTGCGGGCATCGTTGAAGGTCAGTTCCGTAATGGCATTAATAAAAATAGGGACGGCTTCGGTGGCTGCGTTTTCCGCTCCGCGGTTAATAGAACGGATAAAATTATCCACCACCTGGTTACCGTTAATCACAAGCAGGTCAATGCTGCGTATCTGCTGTTCCACTTCGCGTAACCGGGGCGGTAATAAAATGCGGATATCCACCAGCGGATTATTAAAGAAACCGTCTTCTTGCGAAGCATTACTGGCCGCAAAGCCGGTGCCGGCTTCCAGGGCTGTTTTTAACCCGTTAACCACTTCTGCATTAGTAAGTTCGGAAGAAGTAAGCAGGTCGTCAAGATCATCGTTAATTTCCTCGCAGGCGGAAAATGAAATTAATAAGCTTACCAATAACAGAACAAGGCCAGATTTGGTTATGATTAATAGTTTTTTCATGGGTCTGATTATTTTACATTTGGGCTGCAAATAGTATTCCACATTAACCCTAACTATTTATGAACGCCGTATACGCAGAAGTAATTACCATTGGCGATGAAATTTTGTACGGCCAAACCCTCGATACCAATACCCAGTTCATCGGGGAAAAGCTGAACGATATCGGTATTAAAATCAGGAGAAAAACGGCCATTGGCGACCAGAAGGAAGAAATTGTTACTGCCATCGAAGAAGCGTTTGGCCGGGCCGATATTATTCTCATCACTGGCGGGCTTGGGCCTACCAAAGATGATATTACCAAAATTACACTTAGCGAATATTTTGGAACCGAATTATACGAAGACGCTGAAGTGCTGGAACGAATCCGGGCCTGGTTTAAACGACGTAACCGTCCGATTAATCAACTGAACGAAAGCCAGGCCATGCTGCCCCGCGATGCGTTTATTATTCCTAACCGGCTGGGTACGGCTTCGGGAATGTGGTTCGAGAAAGAAGGCCAGTTTTGTGTATCTATGCCCGGGGTGCCGTACGAAATGAAAGCCATGATGGAAGAAACCATCATTCCCAAAATTAAAGAAGAATTTCAGCTTCCGGCCATTTATCATAAAATGATTAAAACGGTGGGCATTGGGGAGTCGTGGATTGCCGGTAAAATTGAAGACTGGGAAAAGCAACTGCCCGATTCAGTTAGGTTTGCCTACTTACCCAGCCTGGGCCAGGTGCGGCTCCGCTTAACCGGTACCGGTAAAAACCTGGAAGAGGTGAAAAAGGTGGTAGACGAAGAGGCGGAAAAGCTCATTCCCCTGGTGAGCGATTACATTTACGGATACGGTGATATTGACCTGGAAGCGGCAATTGGCCAGTTGCTAATGAACCACAACAAAACAGTTGCTTTTGCCGAAAGTTGCAGCGGAGGGTACGTTGCGCATATGATTACCCGCGTGCCGGGCAGTTCACGGTATTTCCAGGGGGGGGTAGTGCCGTATCATAATGCCATTAAAGAGAAAATACTCGGGGTAGAGGCCAGTACGCTCGAACAACACGGTGCGGTAAGCGAAGAAACCGTGGTTGAAATGGCCCGGCAGGTGCGTACCTTGTTCAACGCTGACCTGGGGCTTTCGAGCAGCGGAGTGGCCGGGCCGGGCGGAGGATCGGAAGAAAAACCGGTGGGTACCGTGTGGATTGCTTTTAGTGATGGTGAAAATACTTATACCAAGAAGCTGAGCTTAACCCAGAACCGGATGCTGAACATTGAACTAACGGCCGTTGCGGTATTAAACTTATTGCGAAGAAGTTTGCTGGGATTAATGGATAAAGCTAACTAATTGACTAATTTTGCACTGTTTTTTTCACATTTTTAAAGAATTGTAAATATTCAGGAAAAAACGGGTGTTTTTTAGCTAATAATTAAAAAGCAAAACATGGCTTCTATTGAGATGGTAATGCCTCAGATGGGGGAAAGTATAATGGAAGGAACCATCATTGGGTGGTTAAAACAGGAGGGAGATACAATAGAGCAAGACGAGTCGGTGCTTGAAGTAGGTACCGACAAGGTAGACCAGGAAATACCAGCTACTTACGACGGGGTGCTGGAAAAAATCCTGGCTAAAGAAGGGGAGGTGGTTCCCGTAGGGCAGCCCATTGCGGTAATTTCAGTGAAAGGAGAAGTAGATGGAGAAGATATTGATCCGGATGATGACGATGATGGGGAAGAGCCGGTAGCCATAGCAGAAAGCAGCAACGGGAAAGGAGCAACAGTGGCTCAGGTAAGTGCAGAAACCCAACAAGATATTAACCAGGGCCGCTTCTACTCCCCACTGGTTCGCAACATTGCCAAAGAAGAAAATATTTCCGGGCAGGAACTGGCGGGCATCAAAGGGTCTGGAAAAGAAGGCCGGGTTACCAAGAAAGATATTTTAAACTACCTGAAAAACCGTAACCAGGCCCCGCAAACCACCCAACCTTCGGAACAACCGGAACAATCTGAAAAT
>CAZIWJ010000213.1:3754-6307 GCA_964542855.1 uncultured Roseivirgaceae bacterium | reverse complement strand
TTAGCCATGTGCCAATTGAAAACTCCTGTAGTTAGACTGGAAATAATTTAACCTGCATTTGTTTAAATAGGCACAACTTTCCTATATTTGCAATCCTTTTGAAGATAACCTGTACGTACGTGATGAGCGATTTAATAAAACTAGTAGAGCAGCCAGGAAGCGAAATTCGCGAGAAGCATCCTGATTTCAATCCTGGCGATACGGTGAATATATATGTAAAGATTAAGGAGGGAAACAAGGAGCGTACCCAGCAATTCCAGGGTACGGTTATCCAGCGCAAAAACCGGAACACCAACGGTGAAACCTTTACGGTTCGTAAAATATCGAACAGTGTGGGTGTAGAGCGAATATTTCCTTTGTTGTCCCCATCCATCGAAAAAATTGAACTAATCCGTCGCGGTAGGGTACGACGCGCCCGTTTGTACTACCTGCGTGGGCGTCAGGGTAAGTCTGCCCGTATCAGGGAAAAGCGGGTCATCAAGGGACATTAATCCTTTCAGTTTTTCCGGTTTCCGCATTAAATTATTCAGCCTTGTTCTTTCGGAGAGCAAGGCTTTTTTTGTAAGGTTAACAACCTGGGCTCAACGCAAAAAACTGCATGTTGTAATATACCATACTCGTGGAATAGTGTTTGCAATGCCCCTGTTTTACCCCGTCTTTTCCCCCTTGCATTGTTCGGAGTATGCTTCCTGGGCAGACGATAAAGATAACAGTAACGACAGGAACAGGGCTGGAAACGTTTACATTCAGGCACGGAAATATCAATATTAGCTTTCAATCCCCGTACTTAACACGAGTAACCTTACCTGGGTAACAGAAAAAGACTACAATAACTCGTTGGCCAGGTTAGCCAGTTCAGAGCGCTCCCCTTTTTCCAGCGTAACGTGGGCGTAGAGTTCGTGCGTTTTTACCCGGTCGATCAGGTACGAAAGCCCGTTACTTTGAGTGTCGAGGTACGGGGTATCGATCTGGTAAACATCGCCGGTGAACACAATTTTCGTATTGTCGCCGGCCCGGGTAATGATTGTTTTCACTTCGTGCGGGGTAAGGTTCTGGGCCTCATCCACGATAAAAAAAATGTTCGATAAACTGCGACCCCGAATATAAGCCAGCGGGGTAATAACCAGTTTTTCAGTTTCCACCATTTCATTAATGCGGGTAAACTCCTTGTCGTGCTCCTTGAACTGGTTCTGAATAAACTTCAGGTTATCCCACAGGGGTTGCATATAAGGATTCAGCTTCGATTTAATATCGCCGGGCAGGTAACCAATATCTTTATTACTTAAAGGTACAATGGGCCGGGCCAGGTAAATCTGTTTGTACTGGCTTCGCTGCTCCAGGGCCCCCGCCAGGGCCAGCAGGGTTTTTCCGGTACCCGCAACCCCCTGAATGGTTACCAGCTTGGCGTTTGGGTTTAAAATGGCATGCAACGCAAAGGTTTGCTCGGCATTTCGCGGACGGATACCGTAAGCCTGTCGCTTATCAACCCGTTCAATAAACCCGGTTTCCGGATTTTTGAAGCAGAGGGCCGAGTTCTTACTGCTTTTAACAATAAAATACTCGTTATCCCCGGCTTTTTTGCGCCCCAGGATATTTTCAGCTTCTATCTTGTTGTTTTTATACAGCTCGTTAATTTTCTGGCTGTTAATCCGTTCCAGTACCTTGTTACTGCGGGGTAAATCGTTCAGGTGTTTAACCTTACCGGTTTCGTAATCTTCGGCAGTCAGCTTCAGCGATTTGGCCTTGAGGCGAAGGTTAATGTCTTTGGTTACCAGCACTACCTTACGGCCGGGGTACTTCTCCTTCATGGTGAGGGCTGCGTTCAGAATTTTATGGTCGGCCTTCTCATCGTCGAATACCTTTTCAGCATCTACTCTCGATTCGGTATGCAGTACGACCCGGAACTTGCCGCGGGCCGACCCATTAAGCGGTATCCAGTCCTGCAGCGACTGGTTGGCCGATAGCTTATCGAGCAGGCGAATAAATTCGCGGGCTTCAAAATTGCGGGTGTCGTTACCTTTTTTAAACTGGTCTAGTTCTTCCAGCACCGTAATGGGAATGCCTACGTCGTGTTCATCGAAATTGAGAATGGCATCGTGGGCGTAAAGGATAACCGAGGTGTCGAGAACAAAAATTTTACGCTCGGTATCCCCAGTTGAGGTTTTCTTTTTTGCTCGGGGCATGTTTAGCAAGAAACCGGCAGTTGGGGTAGCCGGCAGCACCTTTAAATTCACCAGGAACCAGCCGTTCGGAGCCGGTATATATCTTCTTTTTCGCGCGGTACTATTTCCAGAACGTTAGCCAGAACCAGCAGCACCAGTTTGTGCGAAGCCCGCAAGTGCGGCAAACTGGTAAGCTGTTTAAACTGGTTTAGAGTAATATATTCGTGCTTACCCAAAAATTCCATCAGCTGCTGTTCCGTTTCACCGTAGGTAAATTGAATATCTTTGGGTCGGTTGTTGCGCCTGAGGATTTGCCACACTTCCCGGCTGGCCTGCAGGCTTTTGTCTTCTACTCTTACATAGGCTTTGCCTTTAAGTTTCTTTTTACGGC
>CAZIWJ010000213.1:0-3654 GCA_964542855.1 uncultured Roseivirgaceae bacterium | reverse complement strand
TTCTGCGAACTGCCTGCTACTACGGCAGGCTGGAGCACTTCACTTTTCACAAAGTAAGGCTTCCGTGGCCCTTCTTCAATATAATAAATAGCTATGGCCCGTTTGCTGGTTAAGGGAACAATTTCAAAAGTATAGGGAATAACCGGGCTGCACCATTTTTTGATGGCGTTATTGAGTGAAAAAATTTCTTCCTCGGCAAATTTCAACCCCGGAATTGAACCGTTATCGTCAACGCCAATAAGCAGGTAACCGCCTTGGGTATTGGCAAATGCAACTACTTCGCGAATAATTTTATCAGGATGAGCTACCTTTCGCTTAAACTCAAGGCGTTCACTTTCTCCACCACTCACTAAATTTTTTACATCCTGTAATGTCATCGCAACCGGCACTTCGCTGGGTAATAATATACGGAAACGGGGTGTTCCCGGTAAAAACAGCAACCTTGCTTTAGTAAGGCTTCGTAGTACTGCTGCCGGACTGCTTTCCGCCTACCCGTTCAGTATAGTTTTTTCCTGTTTTAAAAACTATAAAAAAAGAAAGCTTCCCCCAAGAAAAGGGAAGCAATAATGTTAGCGATCGTCGAAGTCGTCGTCGCCCAGGTCGGGCATGGAGAACATACTACTCAGCAGATCTTTGAACTGTAAGCCCGATTCAAGCTGCTGTTTGCTCAGCTGGCTGAACTCGGCCAGGCCGTGCAGCGCAAACTCCATTAAAAACAACTGGGTAGCCTGGTCGGATCGGGAATGGTGTTGTTCCACCAGTTCTTTCAATCCGGGCACACTTTCCAGGTTTTTCTTATAAGTTTTATTATCCAGGTCGTTCAGTAAATCCACGTGGTTACCTTCGCCAAACCATCCGGTAATTTTACTGTAGGCGGTTTTATTCTTGCGCTGTTTCTTTTCTTCTTCCGGGTTGGGGAAGTATTCCGTGAACTGTTCGCGGATGGCCTTTCCTACCAGGTTATTGGCAACAATACCCGGGCCTTCCTGCTCTCCTTCGTAAACCAGTTCTACTTTACCGGTAATGGAAGGAATAACTCCTACAAAATCGGAAACGCGGATATCGGTATTTTTCTCCCCGTTAATCAATGCCCTCCGCTCAGCAGCACTTACCAGGTTTTCGTAAGCCGAAATAGTAAGCCGGGCCGACACCCCGCTTTTCTCGTCTACATACTCGCTGGTGCGCGCTTCAAAAGCAATCTGCTCGATCAGGTTTTTAGCCAGCTCGTTCAGCTGAACCACTCCTTTCTGCTCATCCTTAATGCGGGCTTCCTGTTCGGTAATTTTCCTACCGATTTCAATAGACTTCGGGTAGTGGGTAATAATCTGGCTGTCGATGCGGTCTTTCAGCGGCGTAACAATACTTCCACGGTTGGTGTAATCTTCCGGGTTTGCAGTAAATACAAACTGGATATCGAGTGGCAAACGAATTTTAAAACCACGAATCTGGATATCTCCTTCCTGCAGAATATTAAACAGGGCCACCTGAATCCGGGCCTGTAAGTCGGGCAGTTCGTTAATTACAAAAATGCAGCGGTGCGACCGGGGAATAAGGCCGTAATGAATAACCCGCTCGTCGGAGTAAGGTAGCTTCAGGGTAGCCGCTTTAATGGGATCGGCATCACCAATCAGGTCGGCCACGGTTACATCGGGGGTCGCCAGCTTTTCGGTATACCGTTCGCTGCGATGCATCCAGGTAACAGGGGTATCGTCGCCTTTTTCTTCCACCAGGTTTTTGGCAAAAGAAGAAAGCGGTTCCATTGGGTCGTCGTTCAGCTCCGAGCCTTCAACCACCGGCACGTACTCATCGAGCAGGTGCACCATCATGCGGGCAATACGCGTTTTGGCCTGCCCCCGCAGCCCGAGCAGGATCATGTTGTGCATCGATAACAGGGCTCGTTCGGTATCGGGAATTACGGTATCTTCGTACCCCCAGATGCCGCCGAAAACCTGTTCTTTTTTCTTCAGGCGGGCCATTAAGTTTTGCCGGAGTTCCTGTTTGGTAGATTTGGGCTGGTAACCGGCTGCTTTCAGTGCACCCAGTGTTTTTATCTCCAGCAGTTGCTCTGCTGAAAGGTTATCGTACTTCATTGATTTAAATTTTAAGCGGCTTTGGCGTTATTGGTTTCGAAAATACTTTCTTCTGTTTTTGCGATAGTCTTCAAAAATCAGGTGACCCAGTCCTTTCAGGCTACTGTAATAGGCGTTACCATTATTCACCTGGGTGAATTCCTGGACAAACTGCTTCAGGTACGGGTCAGTGGCAATCATGAAAGTAGTAATGGGCACGTTAATTTTACGGCACTGCGCAGACAGGTTAAGGGTTTTGTTCAGTATTTTACTGTCTAGCCCGAAGCTGTTCTTATAATACTTGATCCCCTCCTTCAGGCAGGTAGGCTTGCCGTCGGTAATCATAAAAATCTGCTTGTTTTTGTTTTTACGCCGGCGCAGAATATCCATGGCCAGTTCCAGCCCGGCAACTGTGTTGGTATGATAGGGACCAACCGACAGGTAGGGAAGATCTTTAATTTCAATTTGCCAGGCATCGTTGCCAAACACAATAACATCGAGCGTATCTTTTTTATAACGGGTGGTAATGAGTTCGGAAAGGGCCATGGCTACCTTTTTGGCCGGCGTAATGCGATCTTCCCCGTACAAAATCATGGAGTGGGAAATATCGATCATGAGCACGGTAGACGTTTGGGTTTTGTACTCCGTGTCGTTTATTTCCAGGTCGTTCTCAGTAAGCATGAAGTCGTCGGTAAGCCCGTGGTTAATTTGGGCATTCCGGATAGAATCGGTCATGGCAATTTGCTCAAGGGCATCGCCAAACTGAAAATCGCGCCGATCGGTGCTGGGTTCATCGCCCAGCCCGCTGATGGTGGTTTTATGGTCGCCACGTCCTGATTTACGCAGCTTGCCAAAAATCTCTTCCAGCGCACTCTTCCGGATAGTTTGCTCCGTTTTAGCCGTAACGTTGAACTTGCCGTCTGGTGTTTTATCAGTTAGGAAGCCTTTATTTTTCAGGTCTTCGATAAAATCGCCGATGCCGTATTCATCGTTCGTAAGGTTATACTGATTATCGAGGCTGGTTAGCCATTGCAGGGCTTCGTCTACGTCGCCGGAAGTAATAACCAGCAATTCTTTGAATATCTGCATCAGGTTTTCAAAAGGATCCTGTCCTTGCTGATTTTCATCAGGAATGTAATCGGAAAATCTATATCCAAGCATAATGCTTTAACTTATAATGGAGTACTAATGTTCGTATTATGAATGTACACTTATGAAAGTGTTTTGTAAACACAACGGCAGGAGAAAAAAAAAATTCGATAATTGCCAAATGAAGCACTTCCCTGGTTAATTAAAATTGGGGCTAAAGCACGAAAAAAACGCACGGCCCCGGGCAAGGTAACGGCACACCGCGGCCGGCCTGGTTATTTACAGTACTTCTTCCAGTCGGAATTTCTTCTTCAGCACTTCACCGTCGCGAAATAATTTTAGTTTAATTTTCTTGTTCGGGCGGGTTTGCATTAGCGCTCCCAGGTAGCCCAGGGTGAGGTCGGGCACGCTTACGTGGTTGGCACGCAGTACCATATCGCCGGGTAAAACGCCAACCTCATCGGCGGGTGAGCCCATGACCACTTCACTAACCACG
>CAZIWJ010000212.1:0-6360 GCA_964542855.1 uncultured Roseivirgaceae bacterium | reverse complement strand
ATAAGAAAACGATGAGGTAGCCAGTGATCATTACCCGAGGCCGGGATCCGGGCCTGTTTCGATTCAGCAGATGTAATGGATTAAACGTTAGATTAATTATGCATACTCAGGGCAAATTGATACCATGTGTAACACCATTGTGCACAGCAACCTGGAACCCCCTGTACGAACCAGAGGAGATTACTTCTTTGCAAATACCAGGTCGATGGTCCGGCGGTCGAGGTCGGTATCTACCACCCGCACTTTTACCTTATCGCCCAGGGCAATAACCTTTCCTTTGCGTTTACCTACGATACGGTAATTTTTTTCATCGTACTCGTAAAAGTCATCGTCCAGGTTGCTCATGCGCACCATTCCTTCGCAGTTGGTTTCGGTAATTTCCACGAATACCCCAAAATCGGTTACCCCCGATACCAGGCCTTCGAACACCCGGTCTTCCATGGTTTGCATGTACTGCACCTGTTTGTACTTGATTGAGGCCCGCTCTGCATCGGCCGCCACGCGTTCCCTTTCTGACGAATGCATAGACATGTCTTCAAAATTATCTTTTTGGGGCGGCTTTTTATCTTCGATGTAATGTTGCAACAGGCGGTGAACCATTACGTCGGGGTAGCGGCGGATGGGCGAGGTGAAGTGGGCATAATGGTCGAAAGCCAAACCGAAGTGGCCGCCCGCCTGGGTAGTGTATTTAGCCTTCGCCATGGTACGGATAGCGATGGTTTGCAGCAGGTTCCCTTCCGGCTTACCTTCCACGCTGGCCATGAGCTTGTTAAGCGATCGGGCAACTTTATTATCATCTACCGATATGCTGTAGCCAAACCGCTGGGCGAAGGCCGATAAATCTACCAGCTTGCCGAAGTCGGGCAGGTCGTGTACCCGGTATACGAACGTATTATCTTCTCCCCGGTCGTGTTTATTAAAAGCAAACTCAGCTACCTTCTTGTTGGCCAGCAGCATAAATTCCTCGATGAGTTTGTGGGCGTCCTTGCGCACTTTGGGAATCACATCAACGGGAAACCCGTCGTCGTCGAGTTTAAATACCACTTCGTTGGTTTCGAAGCTAATGGCACCCTCCCTGTAGCGCTGCTTACGCAGCTTCAGGGCCAGGTTATTCAGCGTTTTCAGTTCACCGGCAAAGTCACCCTTCCCGGTATCGATGCCTTCCTGGGCTTCTTCGTAAGTAAACCGGCGGTCGGAGTAAATGACCGTACGGCCAAACCATTCGTTTACAACGTTGGCGTCTTCATCTATTTCAAAAACAGACGAAAAAGTGAGCTTTTCCTCGTTAGGGCGTAGTGAGCACAATTCGTTCGACAGCCGTTCGGGAAGCATGGGTACAACGCGATCGACCAGGTATACCGAGGTGGCCCGTTCCAGGGCCTCTTTATCTAGTTCGCTACCAGTTTTTACGTAGTGCGTAACGTCGGCAATGTGAATACCGATTTCCCAGTTGCCATTCGAAAGCTTTTGAATAGACAAGGCGTCGTCGAAATCTTTGGCGTTAAACGGGTCGATGGTGAACGTAGTAACCGGCCGAAAATCGCGGCGTTTGGCAAATTCCTTCTTCGTAAGTCCGGGCTTAATTTTTTGGGCGGCATCAACGATTTTCTGGGGAAACTCGTAGGGCAGGTCGAACTCGGCCATGATCGAGTGCATTTCTGCCTCGTTTTCCCCGGCAGCACCGAGAACTTCTATTACCTTTCCCACCGCATTTTTATTATCGGTAGGCCATTCGGTAATTTCTACAATAACTTTATCGTTGTGGTTGGCATCGAGGGTATCGGCGTGGCGCACAAAGATGTCCTGGTACATTTTCCGGTGATCGGGCACCACAAAGGCGTAGCGGGTAGCAAATTCAATACGGCCCACGAAAGAATTACGGCGTCGTTTTACAATTTCCACCACTTCACCTTCCGGGCTTTTATCGCGAAAGCCGGCCCCGTAGGTGAGCACCTTTACGGTATCGCCATCGAGGGCATTCATCATGTCGTCGCTGCGTACCCTGATATCCTGTTCGCTTTCTTCAGATACAATAAAGCCAAACCGGGGGTTTACGTAATCAACCTTACCGGTAAAATAGTCCGGCTCTTTGGTGGTTTGATACTTCCCGTTTAGAATTTGGCGGAGCAGCCCTTCATCGCGAAGCTGTTCCATGACCGGGGGTACAGCAGCTTTCAGTGAGCGTTCAGTAATGCCCAGTTTACGGATAACCTGTTTGGGAGAGTACGCTCTGGTGAGGTTACTATTCATGAGCTGAATTACTTCAGCCGAGAGTTGTGCCCTGTTCATTGCGGGAGCACCGTTATTGTTATGATTATTTCCGCTTTTGCGGGAGCGATCGGTTTTGGTATGTTTCGCGTTCTTCTTTCTTTCTACTCTTGCCATTTAAGCACGTTCAATATTTTTTTCATCGATCAATGGCATAACCTTCATGCGCCGGTAAAGGTTTACCAGCGTTACCACGTCTTTGTAGCAGTAACTGGCTATGCGTTCCAGATCGTTATCATCATAGTATACGGAACCCACCATACTTCCGTTAATATCACTCTTACTGGTAGGTACATTTAACAGGGTACACAGGAAATCCTGCGAGATAAAAGGCTTCCGGGCCCCGAAGGCCCAAAGCTCCATGGTGTCGATGTGATTCAGTTCCCAGGGCGGGCGGCCGCTCAGGTCGAGCATGGCGGGCGGGGCAATGTGGTTAATCACCATGCGGCGCCCGAGGTAAGGAAAATCGAACTCCCTGCCGTTATGGGCGCAAAATACGTACCTGCTTTGGTCGAAGCCTTCCAGGGTTTGCCTGAATTCGTTAAGCAGGGCTACTTCATCGTGGCCCGAAAGGCATTTCATGCGCAGGCTGGGTTCGCCGTCTACTTCGTGAATAACCCCCATAGCGATAACGATTACCTTCCCGAACTCGGCGTACAGGGCCGACCGGGTTTTATACAATTCAGCAACGTCGGGGTTGGGGTCGTCGGTAAGGCGTTTGGCCCGGCGGGTCCAGGCACTTTGCATTTTTTCGCTCAGTTCACTGAGCTCATTTTTCTCCCGTACTGTTTCGATATCGATAAAAATAATGTTGTGAATGTCGGTTGCTTTGCGTGAAGTCATGATGAACAGCGTTATTTACTATCGAAATCTTTATACATTAAACTAGGCTGTACCCCTTTGTTATTCTGGTATTTGCCGCTTTTGTATTCCTCGTAATCGCCTTCAATAGCGTGATAAAAGATTTGGCAGATTTCAACGCCGGCGTAAATACGGATGGGATGCACACAAAACATTTCCAGTGTCCAGTACCCTTTAAAACCCACGTCGCCAAACCCGGCGGTTACGTGCACAAAAAGCCCCAGGCGACCAACCGACGAACGGCCTTCCAGCATAGGCACCAGCCCTTTGGTTTCCGTATGCTCCAGGGTGCGCCCGAGGTAAAGTTTATCCTTTTCAAGTACGAGGCCTTCTTCCGGAATAACAAGCTTTGATGCTTTGTTTTCCGTTTTCATATCGAGCGGGTAATTATCGTACACCAGCAATTCCCGGTGGAGGCGGAGGTTATAACTGTTTGGGTTTAACTGGGAGAAATTATAAGGAGTGATGATGATATCTTTCCCGATCTTCTCTTCAATTGCTTTTCCAGATAAAATCATGCGCGTGAAATGAGGTAGATGAACGCACTAAAATAGAGCAGGATTACCAGTATTCAAACCCAATAATGATGCTTGGGCAGGAATGATGAAAATTCGGGAAAGTAGGTAAAGTGGAGGGAATAAGTTTAGAACCAGAACGGAAAAGTTAGTGAAAACTAAAACCGGATTCTGGTTCTAAGCAGTATCTACTTTTTAGTAGAATTAACTACTTCGGATACTTTTTTAGTGTACTTTTCCAGTTCACTAACTGCAGTATCAGATGCTTCTTTTACCCGGTCGGCACTGCTTTCCCAGGAATCTTCAACGTCGTACACGAAGTCGGAAGCCGCTTTATTAATTTTTTTACGGGTTCTTCTGCCACTTTCAGGGGCTAATAATACTCCGGTTAATGCGCCAGCTATTGCTCCGGCTAAAAATGCTACGATAGTTTTTTCGGTGTTACCCATGGTTACTAGTGGTTTAGAGTTTAAACAAACTTTATACTTATATTTACCGTGTAAAACGAATTTTTGTTACTATTTATTTTTATTTACTAGCCTGTAAAACAGTCGAATGCCCGATTATACCCTTGCCAACGCTCTCCAGTTACACCACACGCCCGAACTACCGGAAAGCGTAAACATTACCCTAACGGCCTCCAAAAGTGAGAGCAACCGGGTGTTAATTATGCAGGCCCTTGCCGGGGGGGGTGGGCCGGTGAGCAACCTGGCGGCAGCGCGCGATACGCAAACCATGCAGGCATGTTTACAGCAAAATACTGAGAGTGTAAACGTACTGGATGCCGGCACTACCATGCGGTTTTTAACGGCCTATTACGCCATCCAGAACCGAAGCCGGTATATTCATGGTACCGACCGCATGCACGAGCGCCCGATTGGTATCCTGGTAGATGCGTTGCGGAGCATCGGTGCCGACATTGCCTACGCCGGTAGGGAAGGCTATCCGCCGTTGCAACTGAACGGGATGAACGGGCAGCAAAGCAACGTAGTGAAAATTAGGGGCGATGTAAGCAGCCAGTACATTTCGGCCCTGATGATGATTGCCCCGGCGCTTCCGGGCGGGCTCACCCTTCGGTTAACCGGCGAAATTGGCAGCCGGCCCTACATTAACATGACCCTGAACCTGATGAAGCACTTTGGCATTACGGTGGAAGGTAATGAGGTTAACGAATATTTCTTTAAGCACCAGGATTACCGGGTAGGAGCATATACCATAGAAGCCGACTGGTCGGCAGCCAGCTACTGGTACAGCCTGGTGGCCCTGGGTAAAGCGGGTTCAGTTGCGTTGAAAGGGTTGAAAGAAGAATCGTTGCAGGGCGACCACGTAATTGCTGGTATCATGAAGCAACTGGGGGTAGATACCGCGTACACAAGCAACGGGGTATTGCTAACCAAAGGACGAACTGAAGAGGAAATTACGATTGATTTTACCGATTGCCCGGACCTGGCGCAAACCGTAGCGGTTGTGTGTGCAGCCAAAAACGTGAAGGGAGTATTTACCGGATTAAAGAGTTTACGGATAAAAGAAACCGACCGGATTGCAGCGCTACAGACCGAACTGGCTAAAATTGGGGCCAGCCTGGAAGAACATGAACGTGCCGGTGAGTGGGTACTAACCCCTGATTTTCGCGTGGCCGAAGAGGTAACTTTTTCTACGTACGATGATCATCGAATGGCCATGGCCTTTGCCCCGCTGGCCACGCTGATGAACATCCGCATAGAAAATCCGGGTGTAGTGAGGAAATCGTATCCGGCCTTTTGGGAAGACTGGGAGAAGGCAGGGATCACCATTTTAGCAGACTAACGACCCTTACTTCAATGAGCACGAATTAAAAAATCCTAACTTCCCATTCAGGGAAAATAATGCATACTTTCCAAAGCTATTCGTAACGGTAAAGTGGCGGTAAATTAAAACAGGAATGCCCCGTTTACAGGAAGATAAATAAGGTAAAACCAGCCGGATTTCTCCACACTCCAGTGGATGAAAATTATCAATTGCCCTATTTTAAGCCTACATCCCCGATGCCTGATTTTTAGGTAATAAGCCTGTTTTACCCACTTCGAAAAGCGCAACTTTAATAACTTGTCCCGATTTTTCGATAACCGAAGTCTTCTCTACGATAACGATTAAATTATTTAAAGCTACAAAACGGGAAAATTCCGATTTCAGGTCGAAAGTTTTCGGGTTTGAGTGGGTGCTGAAACCAGGATTGCGAGGATAACAATCATAACTGGTTTGCCGGCCCGGGAGGGTTTACCAGGAGAACAGTCAGGGGTAATTTTTGGGCGGGTTTATAATTAGGCTACAAGGCATGTAGAGTAGCGGAGTTGCCACCAGACCGTTTGCCGGTTGATGGTTTGTTACGATAATACCAGAATACCGGTTAATGCTCCAGGCCAAAACGTAGCTTCATCTTCGAACAAAATTTCTTTATCCTGTTGAGTATTCCCGCTGCTTTAAGAATAATTTTAAGCTGGTAACAAAAAACGGGTTGCGTTACCCGGATCAGGGTTTTGAAGAAGTAAAATTTTGAGGATGTGCAGGCGTAGTTAGCCTTTGCGAGGGGACATTGCCGATTGGTATGATAATTTCCTGCGTACGTTTCCGGAAGTACACTTTTGCCCCTTACTTTACCTTACCCTTACCCTTACCCTTACCCTAACCCTACCTTACCATTGAGCTTACCCAGTTACTAAGCATGTCGGTCGTTTTT
>CAZIWJ010000211.1:0-6622 GCA_964542855.1 uncultured Roseivirgaceae bacterium | reverse complement strand
GCCGGCAATAAACGGCAGGTTTACTTCAAGGTGTTCTTTTCCGCCTTCGATTTCGCGGGTCAGTTTAGCTTTATCTTCTTCAATAGTTAGCTGCATTACCGGCGAGATGGCGGGAAGTCCTATCATTTCTCCAACCATTCCGTGTACCTGCCCACCATTAAAATCGCTGGATTCTCTTCCCATCAGGATGAGGTCGTAACTTCCCTGTTCAGCCACATTGGCAATTTCCTGAGCTACAAAAAATGCATCGGTAGGATCGGCATTCACACGAATGGCGTCATCGGCGCCGATTGCCAGTCCGCGGCGAATAGTCGGTTCAGTTTCTGCTCCACCTACGTTGAGCAGGGTTACTGAAGCACCCAGTTCTTCTTTTAGTTCAACAGCCCGGGCCAGGGCATAGTCATCGTACGGACCAATGACGAACTGAACACCGGAGGTATCGAATTTGGTGTTTTCGTCTGTAAATTGAATACGAGATGTGGTATCGGGAACGTGCGTAATACAAACTAATATTTTCATACGTAGTACCAGGGGTTTGTTTTGCCGTTATATTTATAGTAATAGAACAAAGGTTTGCGAAATTAAATAATATTGGAAGAAATTAAAATGACCTGTTAATGAAGAACGAACGCCTGCAACAATTGTTAAACTATTTAGCTAATGATCCCAGCGACCCTTTCCTGATTTATGCTGTTGCCATGGAGTACAAACCAACCGATCCTGAAAAAGCCATGGAATACTTGCAAAAACTGTTACATCATCACCCAGACTACGTACCCACTTATTACCACGCAGCTGAAGTACTTGTGGAAAATCAAGGGGATGAAGAGGATATTAAAGCAGTTTTTGAAAAAGGAATTGAAGTAGCCCGGGAAGCGGGCGACCATAAATCTTTACAAGAGTTAAAAACAGCTTACACCAATTGGGAATTTGAAAACTTTTAATCATTTACAACTAAAAAAAGCCTTCCAGTTACGGAAGGCTTAGAAATATTTCTGGACTGAAAGCGAGATTATTTCACCATTGGAGCTTCTTCAACCTGCCTTTCTTCCGGAATATCGTTGTGCTTCGTTTTAATTCTAATAACTCTTAACGCATGCAATAACCTTACAATTGGGTAAGTAGGATCAATTTCAAACCAACGAACTGCAAAGTCTACTCGACGGGGCAGTTTGTGGTGGTTATTTTGAAATAATTCACCCATGGTGAGGAAATCAAAAATTAGTGAGTTCTTGGATTTATCGTTGTTGTCGAAATTACTGTATCCATACTTGTGTCCACCCCAGTTTACAATAGCTCCATGGATAGGGCCCATCAGGAAGTGCACGGGAAGCAGAAAATACATCGCCCAGTGGGTGTAAGGTAGCTCCAGTACGGAGATGCAAAGAATGTATATCAGTGAGTAGAACACTCCCCACATTAAGCGGACAAAGTTATTATCGGCGAAATTATCGAATTTTTCCCAGTCGGGTACCCCTTTACTAAAGCGGGGATCCGGAAGAACTTTACGCTCGAGCATGTCGTTGTAAATGTCTCTTGTTTTTAGCATCATCGTGAAAAGATTGTGCGTATGATGTGGTGAGTGAGGATCTTTCTCGGTGTCACTGTAAGCATGGTGCATTCGGTGAAGCACAGCATAAGGACGCACACTTAAGTAGGATGATCCCTGGGATACAAATGTGAGTATGTAGAAGAATTTTTCCCAACCTTTGCTCATGGAGAACATGGCGTGAGCACCATATCGGTGCAGAAAGAAAGTCTGGCAGAATAACGATAAGTACCAGTGAAGAAAGAAGAAAAGGATAATAACCACGAATGAAAATGTTTAATGAAAAATCTGGGATAATTAATTTTCCCCAAATAAACGGGGTATGCTCAACTATTACACTAACTACCGTCAATAAGTTTAACGAATTGCAATTATTTTAAGCTAAATCTGCTCTTCTGAAGCAAAAGTACCAACTAAAATATAAAACTGACTAATCATGGACAAAGATATTATTAAAAACTGGTTTATGGACTTACAAGACCGAATTTGTGCCGGTTTGGAGAATCTGGATGGTAAAGGAAAGTTTAAGGAAGACCCCTGGGAACGGCTGGGAGGTGGAGGAGGAAGAAGCCGTATAATCGTGAACGGTGACCTTATTGAAAAAGGGGGGGTAAACTTTTCAGCTGTTTACGGGGAAACCCCGGAAAAAATCCTGAATGCCCTGAATTTACAGCAAGCCGACTTTTTTGCTACGGGGGTAAGTATCGTGTTGCATCCCGTAAGCCCTATGGTGCCTATTATACATATGAATGTGCGCTATTTCGAAATGAGTAACGGGGTAAACTGGTTTGGTGGAGGTATCGACGTTACTCCTCATTACGTGGTGGAAGAGGATGCGCGTTATTTTCACCGGGAACTGAAAAGAATTTGCGACAAACACCATCCCGATTATTACACCCGCTTTAAGGAATGGGCCGACGATTATTTTTTCATCAAACACCGGAACGAAACCCGGGGTATCGGGGGAATTTTCTTCGATCGGTTGTCGGCCGATGAAAATTCAACCCAGGAGGAAATATTCGAGTTTGTGAAGGATGTAGGCAACCTGTTCGTGCCGGTTTACAAGCACCTGGCCGAAAAAAACCGGCATTTTACGTACGGAAACCGGGAACTGGAGTGGCAACAGGTACGCAGGGGGCGTTACGTTGAATTTAACCTGGTACTGGATAAAGGCACTAAATTCGGGTTAGATACAGATGGTAGAACCGAATCGATTCTGATGAGTATGCCCCCACATGCGGAATGGCATTACAATTACCATCCAGCTCCCGATTCTGGGGAAGCAGCGACCTTACAGTGGCTGAAAAAAGGAGTAAACTGGGCGGCATTGATGTAGGAAATTCCCGGTTCAACCGATTTAGCCGAACGATGGTACACTTTATACGATTACCTTACTTTAAGCAGCGAAAGGGCAGGAAAAACTTAGACCGGTATTTGCGTTATTTACAACGTGAAACAATTTAATGGATCAAGATGAAAGGAACCCTTTTACTAGTTGCACTTACCTTTTTTTCAGCAACAGGCCTCCTGAATGCACAGCAAATCAATAATGATAACGTGGAAAAGGGGCTTGCGCTGTTTGAAGAGGGGAATTATAAAGAGGCGCTGGAAAGTTTCAACCTGGCCATTGAGGAAGACTCTGCTTCCTACCAGGCTTTTTTCCTTCGAAGTAATACCAAAAAGTGGTTTGAAGATTACCACGGTGCCATGAAAGACCTGAACCAGGTTGTTGACATAAATCCGAAATTTGCGGATGCTTATTTTGAGCGTGGAAACATCAAGTTTTTACTTCAGGATTATTACGGCGCAATTGAGGATTATTCGCAGTGCATTAAACTCTCCGATACTCATGTTGAGGCTTACCTGGCCCGTGGGCAGGCAAGGAGAGAACTGGAAGCTTACCAGGATGCTATTCATGATTGTACCAAGATCATTGAAATAGACCCGAAAAATGTGTCGGCGTTTGCGTTACGGGGAGTACTAAGAATTGAGCACGGACTGGTTAAAGATGGATGCCTTGACCTAAGTAAGGCCGGCGAGCTGGGTGATACCGATGCTTACGATATTATACGGGAAAAGTGTAACCAGCCACTGCGTTAAGTGAAGCTTTCTTTCTGGAAATACGTTTATCGGACGCGAAATACAACAAAAGCGGCACTTTCCAGGCCGCTTTTTTAATTAAGTAAGTGTAAGGGCTAGTTACAACCCAGATCCATTAACTTCTTCACTTCTTTAGTAACTTCCCCACCGGCTTTTTTCCAGCAACTGCAGGCCTGATTATATTTTTTTTTTCCGTACCAGGCGTATCCCATTACCAGTTGGGCTTTTTTAAAATATTCTGAGTTGGGTTTAACGCGTTTCAAATCGGCGATTGATTGCGAATACTTCCCCAGATGCTCATGGCTCAGGCCACGCAGGTACCATAAATGATTTTCCTCGTTAACGTGCTCAGGTTTTTCCTGGGAGAGGGCCTGCTCTGCGTGAAAAAGTGATTTGTAGTAATCCTGGTAATAACTTGCATAGATTTCGCTCAGGCCTACATGAATAGCATAGTTATCGTAAGGCATTACCGACAACGCGCGGTGAAAGCTGCGCCTTGCTTTGGAGTATTCCTCAAGCCCCAGGTAGCATTTACCCTGTAAAGTTAGCAAGTCCGATTTTTCTCCCCGCATTCTGGCCCGATCCAGTCCCAGCCGGGTGTATTCAAGAGCGTAGTCGTATTCACCAAACTCATTCATCATAATTTCGCAAGCCAGGATAGATGCCTTAACCGCGCTGGTACCGAATTTGGCGATAGCTTTATCAAGGCTGTTTAACGCCTTATTGTACTCACCCGATTCGTACAGTAATTTTCCTTCCGTGAAGTGAAGGTTAGAGTAAGTGTGATTAACAACCATGGGCTTAACAGTGTAAATAAGCGTTATGCCAAGGATAACGGTTAAGGTAATACCGTAAATCTTTCTTCCTAAAGGAGATTCGTACTGAGCCGGTCGGGCAGCCGTATACTGCTTGGAAAAGTAGGGTCGAAACTGAAAATCTCTTCTACGCTGATAAGCATCTTTTTTATATCTCGGGTTAGCTGTGGAAGCTGAGGCCGCGGTGTGATACGGCTGATTTTGCATCCGCATATCGTACTGGGCCCGCTTTGCCGGGTTAGAAAGCACCCTGTATGCTTCTCCAATTACTTTAAATTTAGCGGCTTTCTTCGGATCGTTATTATTTACATCAGGATGAAAAGCTTTAGCCATCCGCCGGTAAGCCATTTTTATTTCATTATGACTGGCAGATGGCGTTACGCCCAATATAGCATAGTAATTCTTAAGCATTTTACTTGTATTCACTTTGAATGCATTCAGAAGATAAAACCTGGCGTTTTAAAATGAAAGCAGTCATACACATGATCGGTAAACGTTACCGGGTAACTGCCGAACTACTCCTTCCAGTTCCATTTGAAGCAATTGGCGCATAACTTCACTTACGGGCAGGCAGGTTTCAACACAAATATGGTCTACTGGCATTCCGGTGTGCTCCCGTTGAAGTAACGATAAAATTTGCATTGCCTTACTATTCAAATCGGGAAAAAATGCCAATTGTTTATCACTTGTTGTTTTTGTAGGCTTTTCCCAGTTTAACAATCGCACAATATCGTTGCCACTGGTTATTAAATGGGCTTTGTGTTGTTTAATGATTTTATGGCAGCCCAAAGCGGTTTGCCGGGTTACATCGCCGGGAATAGCGGCAACCTCCCGATTGTAATCATTGGCTAAATCAGCGGTAATCAGGGCGCCTCCTTTTTCCCCGGCTTCAACCACCACGGTAATATCGGACAACCCGGCTATAATGCGGTTTCTTTCCGGAAACTGGTAAATTTCAGGGTTAGTTCCCAGCGGATATTCGGTAATTAACCCGGCGCAGCCTGCAATTTCAGCGGCAAGGGAACGGTGCGCGGAAGGATAAACTTTGTCTATCCCATTGGCCATGACTGCGAGCGTAGGCAGGTTATGGGCCAGTGCCGATTTGTGGGCCTGTGCGTCGATTCCGTAAGCCAGCCCGCTTACAATTACCGGGTTCCAGGGTTGTAGAGAACTCACCAGTTCCTTTACCCGCTCAATGCCGTAGCCCGAAGCTCTGCGGGTACCAACTATACTAACCACTTTATCGTGCTTTGGATAAGTATTGCCCTTACAGAATAAAACCATCGGTGCGTCGGGAATGTGCTTTAACCGGGCCGGATAAAGATGATGCTTCCAGGTAACAATTTCTACATTGTTGCCCTGTTGCTGCTGAATAAATCGCCGCGTGTGCTCTATAAATTGTTTCAGCGAGGAAGCAGACGAAGGGAAATCGATACGAGGATAAAGCTTACGGATGGCCGCAGGCCCCAGGCTGAAAAAAGCTTCAGCTGATTGATGACGTGCAATCAGTTGCCTTGCGGTAGCACCGCCCATTCCTTTCAATCGGCTGAGTGCTACTTCGTAAAGCACATCCATTAGTCCAGCTTGCTTTTTAAGTCAACCAGGAAGGCTCTTACTTTTTCCAGCGACTCAATCATTTCCATGGTCGACTGAACAGCCTTTGCCCGGTTTTTGATAATATTTTTAGCTCCGTCGAGGGTATGGCCCTGCCGTTTTACCAAATGATAAACCAGTTTAATACTTTCAATATCATCTTTGGTAAACTGTCGTTTTCCGTAACGGTTTTTCTGAGGTTTGATGGAATCGAACTCGTTCTCCCAGAACCGGATTTGAGAGGAGTTTATATCCAGCATTTCGGACACCTCGCCTATGGAGTAGTATTTTTTTTCAATTTCTTTTTCCCGATAGCTCATGATAGTGGGTTATGATTGATGTAGTTCTAAAATTAATCGGGTGATGCTATTTTTACCAGGAGCGGTAATTTACCAAAATTAGTAATTTATCCGAGCGTAAACTTTACTTTAATCCACCCGGTTTCAATCAGGTTTCTGGTAAAGCTGTAAACATTCATACAGGGTGAGCAGAGGGTAGTTATTCCCTATTTTACGCAATAAATTCAGCAGACTTTCAAGTAACTGTTCATTGGGGAATACCTTAC
>CAZIWJ010000210.1:0-6630 GCA_964542855.1 uncultured Roseivirgaceae bacterium | reverse complement strand
CGTACTGCCAGTTGTTCATCCAGCCAATAAACAGCCGCCGGCCATCGCTTTCCGGCACATTCGACCAGGTAACTCCTGCATAGTTATCCGGGCCGTAGTCGACCCATACGGCCTGTTCCTTTCCTGCCTCATCGGGCATCACCCGATCAGCAAATTGCGGGTCGAGTGTAAATTCCTTTCCATTAAAATCACCGATAAAATACTGGGTTGCGGAGCCACCGGCGGGGCCGCCCGGGCTGATGCTCACCAGCATCACCCATTTTTGCTCCCCGTTTACGGTAAGTGGAAACAAGTCCGGACATTCCCAAACCCCGCTGTGCAGGCCTACATTATTTCCAAACTCACTCAGTAAAGTCCAGCTTTTTAAATCAGCAGAGCCATAGAGGTGCACTACATTTTTCACCGCCAGAATCATGACCCACTGATTAGACGGTTCGTGCCAGGATACTTTAGGATCACGAAAATCTTCTATACCGGGATTGGGTAACACCGGGTTGCCATTGTACTTCTGCCAGCTCCTTCCTTTGTCGGTGCTGTAAGCGATACTCTGCGTCTGGTAATCGATGTTGCCGGCTTCCTGTTTTTCGTGGCTGTGGTTGGTATATATGGCTACCAGCGGAGGGTTTTCGGCTGTACCCAGGCCGCTGGTATTTTTTTCATCGTACACTGCCGATCCGGAGAATATTGTACCCAGCTTATCCGGAAAGATGGCAATCGGTAGTTGTTTCCAGGTTACCAGGTCGTTACTTACCGCATGCCCCCAGTGCATGGGGCCCCAAACGTTGCTGTCGGGGTTATGCTGGTAGAATAAATGGTATTCCCCGTTCAGATAAACCATTCCGTTCGGGTCGTTCATCCATTGCCGGGGCGGTGAAAAATGGAGTTGTGGCCGGTGGGGCTCCGTGTAACTGGTTTCAGAAACAGCCTGTGTATCTATTCCAGACTGGTTCTCGGTAGTAGAATTTGAACAGGCGCCAAGGCAGGCCGCCAGCAAAATAAACCAGGAGAAATGCAGCACAGAGTTATCCAGATTATTAATTATTTTACAGGACATAAGTTCATGTTTTAAAGTTAATTAAGTGGTAGCCAGGGCCGATATATCATCCTGGTTAATGGAAGGAGTTGCCCCCGGTTGAGTGGCAACAAAGGCACCGGCTGCGCAGGCGAAGGCAAGTTGCTCCCGGGCAGGTTTTCCCTGCAAACGCCGGGCAAGCAGGGCGGCCAGGAAGGCATCTCCGCTGCCAATGGTATCTTTTACTTTTACGGTGTACCCCTGGTGGGAATAAATTGTTCCCCGGTCGAGCAACCGGGCCCCATTGGCCCCGAGGGTAACGCACACACTTTTTAGAGAAAACCGTTCGGCCAGCTCTTTCATTTGTTGATCCTGGTCTTTTTCCGGGCCGTACCAGCTGCTGATCAGTGCCAGTTCCTCTTCGTTCATTTTTACCAGGTGGGCTGCCTGCATCATTTCTTCAATCCGGTTCCGGGTATAATGCGGTTGCCGCAGGTTAACGTCGAACACCCGGAAAGAAGAAGTATCGATCAGTTTTTTCAGAGCCTGGTACGATACCTCATTTCGGGTAGCTAAACTGCCAAAGAGCAGCATATCGGCCTGGTTTACCTGCTGTTCTGCTGCTGCCGTCCACTCAATAAAATCCCAGGCAACCGGGTAGTTAATGGTATAAGTTACGGCAGTGGGGTCTGACACATCCGCTTTTACCGTACCGGTTGGCAGGCTTTCATCGAGCTGAATGTACCCGGTATCCACCCTGCGATCGGCGATATATTGCAGGATATCGTTGCCGTAGGCGTCGTTTCCCACCCGGCTAATAATAGTGGCGGAAACGCCCATCTGGTTCAGGTGCAGGGCCACGTTCATGGGGGCACCGCCCGGTAAATCACCTTCCGGCAGGCAGTCCCACAATATTTCGCCGAAACAGATTACAGCATGCTTTGGTGGTGTCATTAAGCGATTTGTTCTTTTTTAATTCCCAGTTCATCGGACAATTCTTCCAGCGTTCTGCCTTTGGTTTCGGGCATCATTCGCCAAACGAATAACAATTGCAATATCATCATTACGGTAAATAAGGCAAAGGTGTGTCCGCCCCCAACTTTTTCGGCAAACCAGGGAAAAGTAAAAGCAATGAGCGCCGCCATGGCCCAGTGGGTAAAGCTGCCCAGTGCCTGTCCGCTGGCCCTGACCTTATTGGGAAATATTTCGGAAAGGAATACCCAAATCACTGCACCCTGCGAAAAAGCAAAAAAGCCGATAAAAGTAAACAGGTAAATGGGAACACCGCTGAAGTTTTGCGTATAAAAAGAAAACGACACCAGCCCGAGGGCAACGATAAGGCCTGCTGAGCCGATGAACATCAGCGTTTTCCGGCCGAAGCGATCGATCAGGTTCATAGCCAGCAGGGTAAAAAGAAAGTTAATTAGCCCGATACCGGCGGTTGAGAGCAACGAGGCGCTATCGCCCAACCCGGTCATGGCAAAAATTCGGGGGGCATAATATATAATGGCATTGATACCACTCATCTGGTTGAAGATGGCAAACAGGATAGCCAGGGTAACCGGGAAGCGGTATTTCGATGAAAACAGGGAAGCAGATACCTGCCCTTTCACAACTTTTGCGCCAGATTGAATAGCCTTTATCTGCTCATCAACATTATCGGGGTTAATAATTGCCAGCGTTCTCTTTGCTGTTTCAACCTCTCCTTTCTTTACAATGAGCCAGCGCGGGCTTTCCGGTATATTCAATATGGCAACAACAAAGGTAACAGCCGGTATAGCTTCCACCCCAAGCATCCACCGCCAGGCCAGGTTACCCACCCCTGCAATAAGAAAATTGGAAAGATAAGCAACGAGAATACCAAAAACGATATTAAACTGGAACAGGGCCACCAGTTTACCCCGCGATCCTGCCGGGGAGACTTCAGAAATATACATTGGGGCAGTTACTGACGATGCACCAACTCCTAAGCCACCCAGGAAACGAAAAATCATAAACGTATACCAGTCGGTGGCCAGGGCTGAACCCAGTGCAGAAATTAGGTATAAAACAGCTATCCAGAATAATGTTCGCTTACGGCCCAGTTTATCGGCAGGTATACCACCAAACATGGCGCCGAATACGGTGCCAATCAGGGCAATGGAAACAGTTAAGCCATGTTGAAATACATTCAACTCCCAAACCTCCTGTATATATTGTTCCGCACCGGATATTACAGCGGTATCAAAGCCAAACAGGAAGCCCCCGAGAGCAACGGTAACCGACCAGAAAATTACTTTAGAATTATTCATCAGGTTGTGTGCTTATGTTTTCAGGTTACATCAATTAATGCTGCTACGTTTTTGCATAAACATTTCAATAAGGTCCGAATAACTTACAATAAAATCATCCGGACCGTTTTTGTTGCGCAGCTAATTAATTAATAACCTAAATTTTGTTCGTAGGCCCCCCGGGTAAAGTCGATTTCCCGCTGAGGAATGGGCAGGTACTCATCCCTTCCGGCCGTAAACTGTGCCCCCGATAAATAATCGCGTTTGGTTTGCTCTTCTTCCAGGTATCCGTTTAACACTTCTGCCGCTATTCCCCAACGAACCAGGTCGTAGAAACGAGGGCTTTCCATGGCAAACTCCAGTCGGCGCTCAAAGCGCAGGGCTTTGCGGGCATTTTCCTGGGTCCACTCAATGTTTACGCCGGGCTCGTATAGCGATATCCGGTAATTCGATGGGTTACTTCCATCGGCATGCAGCAACCTTTCCGTGCTGTTTGCGGCCCGCTCTCTCACCTGGTTAATCAGTGGCAGGGCCTCGTTGGGCCTGCCCAGTTCAATCAGGGCTTCGGCTTTCATGAGCAACACATCGGAATAACGAATAATATCAATGTTCTTGGAAGTACCAATGAACGGGCCTTGTTTCAGGTAGCAGGAGCAATCGGGTAACTGTTGTTCTTTCATGTTCCCGAAAAACCCGTAAACCCCCGGATCGCGCGCCCAGCTGGCACTATACAGAAAATCGGGGTTGTACTTGAAGGGATGGCCCGGAACGCCTACCGTATGATCGAGGCGGGGATCCACGCCGTTGGTTTGAAAATCATCCGGTTCAACCATATCTTCATTATTGAAGGTATCGAAAAGTGGTACGCCATTTTCCGAAGTTTTGAAAGCGTTTACCATATTTTGGCTGGCATAGTGGAACCCGCAGCAGCCGTATTCCGGTGCCCCGTGAGGAGAATTCAGTCCGGTAACAAACGATACCCTGCCGGTAGTGGTGCCGTCGGCAATAGAGAACTGAATTGCAAAAACAGATTCAGGTCCGTTATCGAAGCCGTTCAGAAAGTTCTGAGCAAAGTCAGGTTCCAGGCTGTACTGCCCCGAATTAATCACTTCGTCCAGTAACAGCACCACTTCTTCCAGCCGGGCCGGGTTAATATTGGTTACCTGGTGGCTCTCATCCTGCTCGTAAGCCTGATACAACCTTAATTTCGCCAGGTAGGCCCTGGCAGCAAATTCATTTGCCCGACCTACTTCCGGCTGGGTAGCCGGTAAATTATTGGCTGCAAACTCAAAATCCTCGGCTATTTTATCCCACAGTTCATCGTTGGTAAAAACGCGGTTGGAAACCTGGGTAATTGAATCTTGTGGCACATTTTCATCGATGTAGGGAACATACTTGAACAACTGCTTCAATTTAAAGTAAGAATGGCCTCTTAGAAAGCGTAATTCAGCCGTTCGGGTGGTTTTCAGGTCGAAATCCTCCGTTTCATTAATAGCACTTAGGGCAAAGTTAGTCCGCGATATGGCTTTATAATGATTTTGGAAGGTGAGCGGCCCCATCCAGTCGGTTCCGGTTTGGGGCTGAACCAGGTTGTACTGCTCCAGGAAATGAATGTCAATAACATCGGATACCCCGCCCCCGGCTTTGTAGGCATCATCGGAGCGGACGCTGCCGTACACCCAATCGCTGGTAATGGGCCCGATCATTTCGTCGTTGGCAATACCCGCGTAAGCGGCAGTTACCAGTCCTTCAATATTTTCCGGTACGGCCACATTTTCGGACGCTATTTTTCCTTTAGGGTCGTATTCCAGGAAGTCATCTCCGCAGGCTTGCAGCAGAAGGATGAGGGCAAGTAATAATATATTATTTCTGGTATTCATTTTTCGTTTCTTTTAGGGATTACAGGCTTAGGTTTAATCCGATAGAATATACGCTGGGTACCGGTATGTTATCGATACTCACCCGTTCCGGGTCAGGCCCTTTGAATTCACTGCTCTGGAACCAGAGAAAGTTTTCGGCCTGCAGGTAAACCCTGAGGCTGCTGATGGGGCCGAGGTTACTTAATGTTTGGTTAGACAGCGAATAGCCCAGGGCAAAATTTCGGAACTTGAAATAAGAATTATTCACCGTCAGGTAGTTTGAAGTCCGGGTTTCATTATTGCCATCGACCAGGGTGAGAGCCGGAATGTCGGAGCCCGTATTTTGCGGGGTCCAGGCATCGAGGGTACCCGGCCCCACGTTATCGCGCCCCCGGATAAAGTCATTGAAGAAGATGTAGTTATCGAACCCTCTTCTTCCGGCTACCCCTGAACCAAACAGGGCCAGGTCGAAATTCCGGTAGGATAAATTAATGTTTAACCCGTACTCAAAATCAGGGAGCGTGGTTCCGAAATATTCCTGGTCGAGCCCGTTTACGATGCCGTCATTGTTCAGGTCAACGTAACGGATCCTGCCCGGGGCAGCTCCCACCTGCTCAGCGTGCGCATCAACTTCCTGCTGGTTCTGGAATAGCCCATCGGCACGAAAGCCGAAGATAGCAAATTGCGATTCACCCAGAATATCCTGCTCGGCGTTTCCGGGGAAACCGGTGCGTACTTCTTCGGGAAGTTCGGTGATTTCATCTCTGAACTGGCTGAAGTTGGTTTGCACGGTAAAGTTTAACCCGTTAGCCAGTTCGTCGGTATAAGCCAGGATAAACTCCCATCCGCGGTTATTCACCGTAGCCCCGTTCAGGGCGCGCAGTACGCCTTCGCCGGCAGCCGAAGCCACGGGAGGAGTAATTAACACGTCGGCAGTTTCGCGGGTAAAGAAATCGAACGAGCCGTATAAACGCTGTTGAAACAAACCAAAATCAACCCCGAAATTAAATTCGGTTGTTGTTTCCCATCTTAAATCGGGGTTGGCTCCCTGAATAGAAACGAAGCCGGAAGGCAGCGTTCCGGTATTCACCCCGGCCAGGTCGTAAGCGGTACCTACGTTGTAAAACTGGTCGAAGAAAAATCCGGTTCCCTTAACCTGTTCCTGGGTTAGCCCGTAACGAGGGGCAAACAAGCCGAAACGGGCCAGGTCGCCGATAAACTGGTTACCCACTTCGCCGTATCCTGCCCGTAGCTTCAACTGGGTTACTGCGTTTACCCGTTGCAAAAAAGGTTCCTGGTCCATTCGCCAGCCTACAGTAGCCGCAGGGAAGATACCGTACCGATTATTTGTGCCAAAGCGGGAAGAACCGTCTCTTCGAAGGGTGAACGACGCCAGGTATTTATCCTGGAACCGGTAACCGATTTTTCCAAATTGCGATAACAACCGGCTTCCGGTTTCATCGCCGGTATTATTTCTTATCCCGGTGGC
>CAZIWJ010000209.1:0-6633 GCA_964542855.1 uncultured Roseivirgaceae bacterium | reverse complement strand
AGTGCTTCTATTGGTAACTTGCAGCTCGACCGGGCCCGGGAAGACCTGGCTGCCTCCGGGGCTTCCGGTACCGTGGTAAGCAGCATCAGGGTGAGTGGGCAGGTACTAATTGAAGTAAGCAACGTGGTTTTGCGCCGCAACCGCCTCGATAGCGGCATAATAGTAAGTAATAATGGCGTGTCGAACCTGTTCGTTTTAGCCAATTATATTTCCCGCGAAGGTATTGATTACCAGAGCAACGGATCGAATATCCTGATCCGGAATAACTACATCAAAGGGCCCATTAACGGCGACAACCTTACGGTTTCGTTTAACACTATAGCTAACGCAGTTTCTAACCACGCCTTAACCCGTTCCAGTATCCGTAATAATATTTTCCTCAGTGCCGATAGCCAGGGCGATTTTTCCGGCGACAGCGATGCTGACCCAGATACCGATAATACCCGCATCGATAATTTATGCGCCTGTACCCAGCTCGATAATTTTGAATTAAGCGACGTATCCGGTGCCAGCAACGTTAACGATCTGTTCGATCCGGCCGCGCAGGGTAGCCGTGATGCCCGATACCAGCCGAATTCGGATGTAACATATCCAGCCGAACTGGGTATGTTTTCCGATGAATCCGGTGATCCCTACATACTATCGGGTATTCCACCGGTGCCGTTCTTGTTTGAACTTGAAATTGTAGGGCAGCCTACCCTTAGCGAAGGGCTACGGGTACGGGTACGGGCAAGGGGAGGTCAGTAATGCTAGCTGCCGGTAAATCTGGTTTCCTGGTGCTGGTACTGGTAATGCTTCACCACTGGGCTACTGCACAAACCGACTCGGTGCGGTTCTTTGAGTATTATTTCAACAACCCGAAGAAAACATTCACCCGCGTCCTGGCCAATGATAGCGATGCGTTGTATTCTCTGAACATCAGTTCCCTTAAGCCGGGAGTACATACGCTCTTTTACCGATTCATTAGCGATACAATAGCTTTCGGCCCGTTTAAAAGTACTCCTTTTCTTATTGGTAATACCCCGGGTGGCCGCGTTCAGCAGTTGGAATATGCTTACGATGAAGTTCCCGGTGAATTACCCCGAACGTTGGAGGTTAATAATAATACTATCGATACTTTTGCCCTGACAGCCGGTACACTGGAGCCGGGTATACACCAGTTACTCTATCGTTTTCTCGACGAAAAAAACCAACGGGGCCCGTTAAAGTCGTTCCCTTTTTTATTACTGGAAGAAAAATCAGATCGCCAACTGGTTTATGCCATTGATGAAGTTCCGGGCGATCAGAGCAGAGTGATCAGTGATCCCAATTCCGACAGTACCTACACCATTTCGTTAAGCGGAATAGGCGAGGGGGTGCACACGCTGAATTACCGGTTCACCAACGAACAAAAAGGGGTGGTAAAAAAATTGAATTTCGTGATATTGCCCACCAGCGGGGAAGAAGCGGCTACTATTTTGTACGCCTTCAACAACGTGCCGGTAATGGGTATCGATAGCATGGTGAACCTTTCCGGGCCGGTTGATAGTGTTTACCGGTTACTGGTTAATAATGACCTTTCGCCCGGTATTCAACGCATCTTTTACCGCATCCGCGACAACGAAGGCAACTGGGGTCGGTTACTGCAGCGTACCTTTTTTCTGCGGCAGGGAGGGAGGCAAAGAATTAACCGCCTGGAATACTTTATCGACGAAGATCCCGGCCTGGGCGAAGCTACTGCCCTGGAAGATGTACCCTTTGCTAACAACATCCAACTGGAACGGCTAATTGCTATCGATACCATTGGCCTGGGGCAGCATATTTTTAATGTGCGGGCCCGTAATGCGGCGGGAAACTGGAGTGTGGTCCAGGAAGACAGCTTCTGCATTTTTGCTCCTCAGCCGCTTGTTGAACAGCAGGGCGATACCCTTACTGCCCGGAACAGTACGGGCTTATTCGACTGGTACCGTAACGATACGCTGGTTAGCGAAGCAACCGATTCGGTAATAATTGCCACCCAGGCTGGTACCTGGCGGGTAGAATCCCGGGTTAACCAGTGTGCAATTTCATCTGAACCGCTGGAAATCCTGGTTACCGGCACCGATCCGCTAAGCGTTCTGGAACAGCGTTCAACTGTATTTCCCAATCCTGCATCTGGTTATTTTACCCTGAAAATATACAGTGCGTATACCGGCAGGCTAGAAATTTCCATTATCAGCCCCACCGGTAAACTCATCCGTAAGCCGGATGTGTATCATAAACGCAACCGCCTGTTCAGTCGATCGCTCAACTTGTGGGGGAAACCCCCGGGATTATATTTTATTCGTGTACGCAGCCGGGCCGGAGTTTTCACCAAGCCGGTTATCATTAACCGTTAATGAAGAAAATCCTGCAATTGGGCTGTTTTGTATACTGGTTAACTTTTGCATTGCCCGGGCTTGAAAGTAAGTTAGTTTAGGCAGTATCCTTGATTTGCGTGCTTATTATTAGAGCCTTAGAATTAAACCAATGGCTCAACGATTGGTTGTTCGGGCTGATAACTGTTCAGTGGAGCTTGAATTACACCAGAAACTGCAGTCAACAGGTATTCTTCTTAAATATTTTTACTACCGTAATTGCCACTACCTACCTGGATACCTTACTACCGATAAAATTTGAAATAGTGCTTTTTATAAAGTAATCGAGAAATTTGCGTTATGTTAGGTAACCTGCTCGTGTAACGGTAACTTAACTGCATGCAATAACCCATTACCCTATGAATCCAGAACCTGTTAAAGGTCTGCTATTGGCCGGTGGCTACAGCCGGCGGATGCAAACCGACAAAGCTTTCCTGCAATTCAATGAAGAGTACCAGTACATTCGCATGTTAAAGCTACTGCAGCTATTTTGTAGTACGGTACACATTTCCTGCCGGCCGGAACAGGTTGAAACCTTCAGGATTGCAGAAAAACAGTACGGAGCAGGTATTATTCCAGATCAGCACCGCAACGTAGGGCCGCTGGCAGCTTTGCTGGCAGCTTTTTACCAGGAACCCGGTCCATGGTTGGTACTGGCCTGCGATTTACCACTGGTTGATAAAACCACCCTTGAGTACCTGCTGCAAAACCAGGACCCAGGTTGTATTGCAACCGCCTACCAGGTTCCCGGGAAATCATTTCCGGAACCGCTAATTACCATTTGGGAAAATGCAGCCCTGCCTTTTTTGGAGGAGAAAGTAAATGAAAACAATAAACGGCTGGTGAGTATACTACAAGATCATAAAACACGTATCATCTCTCCTGCTGACCCGGAAGTACTCAGGAATGTAAATACCCCGGAAGATTACCAGGCAGCCTGTAAATGGCTTTCATTTGGTGCTGAGTAACTTTTAAGAGCACTAATTTATCCCGTGAAAATAACCGGGTAGAGTCTGGATTTTACAGTGCTCTTAATTCCAGGTATTCCCGATTCTTTGCCCGAAGCCTGGCACATTAAACCACCGGTTTCTTTGGAGTTCGTTTTTTTATTGCGTTAACTTAGTCCTGGTTTGTTTACTACACTATTTGATTTTGTAGTAATGAAATGTGAGTCATTACCCTCACGCATTTCATGCTTAAGCAACTTCTATATTTAATTAAGACATATTTTGATCTACTACATATCGGGAGGCGAACGTTCGGGAAAAAGCAGGTACGCCATGGAACTGGCTCTTTCTTTGTCTGATCATCCGGTTTACCTGGCCACATCCAGAAAGTGGGACGCCGATTTTGAGCAACGGGTTAAACGCCACCAACAAGAACGCAATTATCAGTGGGAAACCCTGGAAGAAGAAAAATACCTGGGTAGGTTAACAGTTTCGGGGCGGGTAGTAGTTCTGGACTGTATTACGCTGTGGTTAACCAACTGGTTTACCGACCTGGAGCAGGATGTAGAGGCCTGCCTGCAAAGCAGTAAGCAGGAACTGGAACAGCTGTTTAAACAAGAAGCTACCCTCATTATTATTTCCAACGAAATAGGGATGGGAGGTCATGCCCCTACCTCCATTGGCCGCAAATTTACCGAATTACAGGGCTGGACAAACCAGTTTATCGCTCAACAGGCCGATAAGGCCATATTTATGGTTTCAGGCCTGCCGCTTCAATTAAAATAACAGTCATATATTTATGCCGGAAAACACTTCCTGGTCTGTACTTCCTGTTAATAACGCACTGGATTCGCAGGTTTTAGCCTGCCTAAATGGTAAAACCAAACCTCCTGGTTCGTTAGGAAAGATAGAACAACTTGCCTTTCAAATAGCCCGCATTCAGCAAACCCTTAAACCTGAATTTCAGGATCCGGTGGTGTTAATCTTTGCCGGCGACCACGGCATTGCCCGTTCCGGGCTGGTAAACCCTTTCCCGCAGGAAGTAACATACCAAATGGTGATGAATTTTCTTAACGGGGGAGCTGCCATTAACGCCATGGCCGGGGTTGCAGGAATGAACGTAAAGGTGGTAGACGCCGGAGTGAATTATCAATTTCCGTTAACCCTTCCTCTTGTTCATGCTAAAACAGGAATGGGTACGGCCAATTACCAGTCCGGGCAGGCCATGGACAACAAAACCTGCGAGCAGGCGATGTTGAAGGGGGATGAAGTTGTTACCGATGTTATTGCCCGGGGAACCAACGTAATGGGCTTTGGGGAAATGGGTATCGGGAACACTTCTTCTGCTTCGCTCATTGTAAGTACGGTTTGTGACATTCCCCTGGCAGAATGTGTAGGCATGGGAACCGGGGCTACCGACGAGTTTTTGGTGCAAAAGCTAGAAACTTTACAACAAGTTCAGTCATTGCACAACCTTAATGCCCGCGAAAGTACTACCCGTATCCTGGCTACTTACGGCGGATTTGAAATTGCCCAGATGGTGGGAGGGATGCTGAAAGCAGCATCCAGTAACTGCCTAATTATGGTAGATGGGTTTATTTCTACCGCCGCTTTTTTACTAGCTCAACGCATAGCACCGGCTGTTAAAGATTACGCCGTATTTACCCATAAATCGGAAGAGCGGGGACATCAGAAAGTATTACAGTATCTCAATGCCGAACCCCTGTTGCAGCTTGCCATGCGACTGGGCGAAGGAACCGGCTGTGCGGCTGGTTTTCCACTGATAAAAATGGCCGTGGAAATCTTGAATAAAATGGCCAGCTTCGATTCGGCGGCCGTAAGCAGCAAAACAAATTCATGAGAGAAGAGCTCAAGATTTTTTTTACAGCGGTAATGTTCTACACCCGCATTCCCTGTCCGTCGTGGGTAGATCACAGCCCGGAGTACATTAATAAATCGGTTCGGTACTTTCCGGTCATTGGCTGGATGGTTGGATGTCTTTCGGGTGCCGGATTGTTACTGGGAAACTGGCTGGTTACCTCCTTTTTTGCGGCGGTTTTATTCATTATCCTCTCCGTGTGGATAACCGGTGCTTTTCACGAAGACGGCTTTGCCGACGTGTGCGACGGGTTCGGCGGAGGGTGGACCCAAAAGCAAATACTCACCATCATGAAAGACAGCCGGGTGGGTACTTACGCCGTAGTTGGCCTCATCCTGCTGTTATTGCTGAAAGTATCTTTACTGGTAAAAATTATTCAGCAACAGGATAATCTGTTGTACCTGCTGTTAGTAGTCATTAACGGGCATACCCTCAGCCGGCTCATGGCTGCGTCGGTTATATTTACCCACGAATACGTTCGGGAAGATGAATCCAGTAAAGTTCGTCCGGTTGCAAAATCCTATTCTGCCACAAATGTACTGGTAGCTGTAGTTACCGGAATAATTCCCACTGTTCTCCTGACTATCTTTTTTCAGCAGTGGTGGTGGTTGCTGATTTCGATGGTACTTTACCTGGTTAAAGGCTATCTGGGTAATTACTTTCGTCGTAAAATTGGTGGTTATACCGGCGATTGCCTGGGAGCCACTCAGCAATTGATAGAAGTAGTTTATTATTTAACTGTTGTTATTTCATGGAAATATATTTAGTGCGCCATACTACTCCCGATGTAGCGAAAGAAGTTTGTTACGGCCAGTCGGACATTCCCCTGGCAACTTCATTTGAGAAAGAGGCAGAGAAAGTATTGAAGCATTTACCGGATAAGATAGACGATGTTTATACCAGTCCGCTGGCACGATGCATGCAGCTGGCTGAACGTATTGGTTCCGGGCAAATAATAGAAGTGCCTCAATTAAAAGAGATGCATTTCGGGAATTGGGAATTGCAGCCCTGGTCGGCAATTCCCCAACAAGAACTCAATCCATGGATGGAAGACTTTGTCAGTCAACAGGTACCAAACGGGGAATCGATGCAAATGCTTGCCGGTCGGGTAATTAGCTGGTATAATCAGCTTACTTTCAGGCCTGAAACGAGAATAGTTATAATAACCCATGCCGGACCCATCCGGGTAATACTATCCCACGTTAATCAAACCCCTTTGCAGGAAGCTTTTAAGCACTATGCGGTAGATTACGGCGAAGTGAAGCAGATTCAATAATCACTGCCTGACTCTGGTACATGAGGTGCTGCATTAGCCCGGTTGAAGAAATTCATCAGGTGCTTAGTGATTTAGGGCGCGTTGACATTTAATTAGAATTCCATTCAGCTAAAGTTTAAAGATGAATCAACTGTTTTTCTTCAACTGCCTTCTGGT
>CAZIWJ010000208.1:0-6641 GCA_964542855.1 uncultured Roseivirgaceae bacterium | reverse complement strand
GCTCTTCCGATCTATGGTATCACTAAAAAGAAACACATCTTGTGGCACGTAACCGACTTGGCTACGTAAGTGAGGCAGGTTATAACTTTTAACGGAAGTATTGTCGATCTTTACCTGCCCGTCGGTAACATCATACATTCGGGTGATCAGGTTAGCAATGGTACTCTTCCCCGAGCCAGTTGTTCCTATGATAGCAATTGATTCACCGGATTTTACTTCAAATGATACATTACTCAATGCTTTGATTCCCGAGTCGGGATACACAAAACTTACGTCGTCGAAAAGAATATGGCCCTTTATTTCTTTCTTTAGATCTTCGGTAGAAATAATATCAGTTTTAGTATTTAGGAACTCATTGATGCGACGCTGGGAAGCTTCGGCCCGTTGAATAATGCTGGTGATCCAGCCCAGTGAAGTAACCGGCCAGGTAAGCATATTTACGTAAATAATAAATTCAGCAATATTACCGGCCGAGATATTCTGAGCAATTACTTCAGTACCTCCAATAAAAATAACAATCACGGAACTTAATCCAATCAGGCCCATAATCAGTGGCATAAACATAGCGTTAACCAGGCTTAGCTTAATCGATTTTTTATTGTAATCGTCGCTGGCGTTGGCAAAAACCCGGGTAGAATCCTGCTGCCGGTTAAAAGCCTTAACTACCCGGATTCCAGAAAAAGCTTCCTGAACGTAAGTGGAAAGGCTGGATAAGCTTCGCTGTATTTCTTCTGAGCGTTTGTTAATGATGTTACTGACAAAGTAAATGCTGATCGATAACAGGGGCAGGGGGATGAGCGTGAAAAGTGTTAGCCGGGTGTTGATAGTGAACATGATTGGGATAAGGAGAGAAAAAAGAATGGTCATGTTAACCCCGTACATAATTGCAGGCCCCAGGTACATTCTCACCTTGTTAACATCTTCGGAAATTCTGGCCATGAGGTCGCCGGTGTTATTCCGGCGGTAAAAACTCATGGGTAAAGTTTGGTAGTGAAAGTACACTTCATTTTTCAGGTCGTACTCAATGAGGCGTGAGGTAACAATGATGGTTTGCCTCATGAGGAACGTAAAAAAACCACGCAGCAGAGCCAGCGACAAAATGGTTACCCCGAAAATAAGTATGCTCCCTGCGAAGGAATCGCGAATCAGGTTTTGGTTCGGTAACCCCTCGTACAACCGATACAGCGTAATATTCTCCTGTACCAGGTCAATGGCATGACGAACTACCTGGGCAGGAATGATTGCGAATACATTGGAACAAACAACGAAAAGTACTCCTAATAACAGGCGACCCCTGTATTTGTATAAATATTTGTTGAGATGGCTTAGTTCTTTCACATGATGTAGAACGGGTTGAGACCCAAAATGGTTTATACAGAGATGAGTAATAAAGTTGCCGTAAAAATAAATACTTTTGTACCTGTAAAAGGTAAAAACATCAATGGTGTAAACAAAGCTCCGATTTTATGAATTTATCAGCTACGGAAGAGTCAGACTTTTTTTCTCCTTTTAAAGATATGCAGGCATATGACCATGAGCAACTGGTTTTTTGCCAGGAAAAAAGATTGGGGCTTAAAGCAATCATTTGCATACACGATACCACACTTGGCCCTTCCTGCGGCGGTACCCGGATGTGGAATTATGCTAGCGAAAAAGAAGCCCTTCAGGATGCTCTGAGGCTGGCCAGGGGCATGACGTATAAATCGGCCATTGCAGGAATTGATGCCGGAGGAGGAAAAGCAGTTATCATTGGTAATCCGGCTGAAATTAAAAGTGAAGCCCTTTTTCGAAGGTTCGGCCAGTTCATTAATAGCCTTGGAGGTCGGTACGTTACGGCCTGTGATGTGAACATGACCACGCAAGACCTGGAAATGATTTATAAATCAACGCCTTACGTAGTCGGGCTTCCCGAAACGCTGGGCGGATCAGGAGCGTCTTCGATCATTACGGCTTATGGCACCTACATGGGTATTAAAGCCGGGGTTAAAGAAGTTTTTGGAACAGATAGTCTGGAAGGCAAAAAAGTGGCGATCCAGGGGGCAGGAGGCGTCGGATATAAACTGGCCGAGTATTTGAGTAAAGAAGGAGTAACGGTGTTTATCAGCGATTATGACCAGCGTAAACTGATGGCTACTTCAAAAGCCAGTGGTGCTCATTTTGTAGATGTTGATGAAATATACGACGTCGACGCCGATGTCTACGCTCCTTGTGCACTGGGTGCTACCATAAACGATTTAACCATTCCTCGTTTAAAGTGTAAAATTATTGCCGGCGCAGCCAATAACCAACTGGCCGATGAGAACAAACACGCTAAAGCACTGGAAGAAAAAGGAATTCTGTATGCGCCTGATTTCCTGGTTAACGGGGGCGGCGTAACGGCCGTAGTTTCGGAATATTATAAGCAGTTCAACAAGGAACATTTGTTTCATAAAGTAGGAGATATCTACAATAAGTGTATTGAAGTTTTCCGAACATCCAAACAGCAGAAAATTACTACACACGAGGCCGCAATGCAAATGGCCGTGAGGCGTATAGAAGCAGTGAATAGAATAAAGGGAAAGACATTTTAATATGCTAAACAGAAGAGTACTGAGGGTGAAGGTTGTGCAGTACCTGTACGCATACAAGCAATGCGAACGGGCTAATGTAGATGTAGTGAAAGAACAGCTCGATGAAAAGTTTACCCCTGACCTGTTCCAAAATCCGGATGCCGATAAAGAAAAACTGGGCGAGCAGAAAAAACAGGCCAAATATCTTTTTGGTAAATTCTTTAAAGAGCCTGCGAAATTCGATGCTTCTGCAACAGAAGCAGAAGTGGCCGATGCAGTAAAAGAAGCACTGGCTGAATATATCCGCATGAACCAGCGCGACCAGAAAAACATGAGAAACATGATGCTGAAAAACATCAACCAAATTCTTATGAACGCAGGCCAGATTTTACAACTGCTTTACTGGTTTAAAAGGCAGGATACACAGAACGACCCTTTGTTATTCAAAGAGAATAAAGCGCTAATGCACCTGGAAGAACACCAGGCGCTAAGGGTACTGGTAAACAGAACCCCCATCGACTGGCAGCGATACGCCAGTGATGTAAAACCCTGGTTAAAATCACTGGAAACACCCGAACTTGAGGAAAAAGAAAATGAAACCGATTTTGAGCATAACCTGAGAATACTGCAGCATGTTGTTAGCGAACAAATAATGAAAGACGAGCGGTTTAATGACTTTTTTGAAGAGCGAGACATCAACTGGCAGGAAAATAAAAAAATGACTCGAAGCCTGCTCAACAAACTTTTCGACAATTTTAAGGAGGACACCGACCAGTCCGATGACCTGCTCGTGTTCGATGTAGAAGAAGAAATGGAATTCATAGGAAACCTGTACGACCATACCCTGGCCAATGAAAGTACCTACGAAGAATATATCTCTTCTAAAACGAAAAACTGGGAGCTCGATCGTTTTGCCTTCATGGATCAGGTAATTCTGAAAACGGCTTTAGGAGAAATGACATATTTTTACAATATCCCCGTTAAAGTAAGTATTAACGAATACATAGATATTGCCAAGCGCTACAGCACGCAGAAAAGTAAAAAGTTTGTTAACGGATTGCTCGACTCGCTTTCGCAGGAATTACAGGAAAATGGCCTGATCAGAAAAAGTGGAAGGGGCCTAATTGACAATCGTTAATAGTTAAAATATTGATTACCTTTGTGTTTCATGAAAATCCCTGAATAATGAGCAAATTAGGCAGCAACATTTTTTCTTTCATCACCGGACTAAGCCTGGGCGCTGTATTTGGCATTCTTTATGCTCCTGACAAAGGGTCTAATACACGCGATAAAGTTACTTTTCAACTAGAGAGATACCGGGAAAAACTGGAAGAACTTCTCGACGAGCTTGTTCAAACTAATGCAAACATTCCCGACAGCATTGCTAAATCTAACGGCGAAAGGGTAATTAATGACGCCAAGGAAAAAGCAAAACAGCTAATAACTGATGTTGATTTGCTAATAGAAAAGATTAAAAATAAAGAAGAAAACGAAGAATTATAATTTCTTTGTTACCGTTTAATTGTCCATTTAATTTATTATTATGAAATTATTCCACTTTGCTATACTCGGCGCAGTGTTTCTTTCTGCCTGCGATTCCGGTCTGCAGGATCGGGTAAAAACACTTGAAGAACGAGTAGCCAAACTAGAAAGAGGAAACACCACATCTTCTGTTTCTCCTCAACCGGCTACGCTGGCCAATCAAACAAGCAGCGCTGAAGAAGGACAGGCGCCCGAATTTAAGTTTGCGGAAACTTTCCACGACTTTGGTACTATAACTGAAGGTGATGTAGTTACCCACACGTTCGCTTTTACTAATGAAGGCGAGGCACCGTTAATCATTAAAAACGCTCGTGCTTCCTGTGGTTGTACGGTACCCAAATATCCTAAAACGCCTATTGGCCCTGGTGAGGAAGGTGAAATCCTGGTTCAGTTCAACAGTACTAATAAGCCGGGAACCCAGAATAAAACAGTAACGCTTACTGCCAATACCAATCCGCCAACTTCTCAGCTTCGCATAAGAAGCGTAGTGAACCCGAAAGGTTCAGGAGTGGCTGGGCCAACAAAATAATAAATTTTAAAAAGGTATTAACTCAATACATGTTACACAGCTTATTACTGCAAGCAGATGGTGGTGGAAGCCAGCTGTACGGCAACCTAATCCTCTTCGGGGGAATTATCGTTGTTTTCTACTTCTTTATTTTCCGTCCTCAACAAAAAAAACAAAAGGCCCAGAAAAATTTTATGGAGGCCATAAAAAAAGGCGATAGCGTTGTAACCGTCGGAGGAATCCATGGTAAGGTCGTTGCTATCGAAGAAGATAGTGTAACGCTGGATGTTGATCGAGGTACTAAACTTAAAGTAAATAAGGCTTCAGTTTCCGTGGAGGCTAGCGAAGGAACCAAGAAGTAACCTTTTGAGCTGGCTGGGTAAAATACCACTTACCGCTGTGCTGAAGAAAATCAGGGCAGTTTTTCCAACTCGCCGCCAGGGAGACTTGAAATTATTTTTTCTCTGCCTGGCGGCTACTACTATTTTCTGGTTTTTTAATGCGCTGAATAAACAGGACTACACCGCCAAAATTAATTATCCTGTAACTTTCGAGTTTAATAAAGATAGCCTCGTAGCACTTGAGGAACTGCCTTCCTCAATACAGCTAAGCGTAAATGGAGGAGGATGGAATCTCCTAAAAAAAAATTTGCTCAACGACGCCTCCCCTCTCGAAATTTCCCTTACCGGCACAACAGGAACATCTTACATCCTTACCGCAAATCTGGAAAGCCGTATCCGCGATAAAATTGAAAATCAGTTCACGCTTAACGGCATATTAACAGACACTATTAAACTGGCAATTGATCGTTTGGTTAGCCGGCCGGTAAGGGTTTACTTAGACAAAAAAAGCATACAGGTAGATGATAATTACCGGATCAGCTCGCCCGTTTACGTAAACCCTTCGGAAGTGCTGATTCAGGGACCTGCTGCTGTACTCGACACCATGCCTTCAACCTATGTCATAAAACTGGATGAGCAGGATATCAACGAGGATTTTGAAAAAAAGGTGGCTCTCTCCCTTGAAGAACAGGAATTGCTCAGCGCTACTCCGGAAGTTGTCAACGTATCGTTTACAGTTGACCGGATCATTAATGTAGTTCAGGAAGTATCCATCTCAAAGGTAAATTTTCCTGAAAACAGTAATATAAAGCTGAGAGCCCGTGAAGCCATGCTCGAACTGGAAACCATACCACGATACAACGATCTCGTGGAAAACCAGCCTATTATTGTTTTCGCCGATTACGATGCCCTTAATGCATCCGATAGTACCATTACTCTTAAAATCAGTAATCGCCCCCCTTACGTGTCTTCTGTTAAGATAACGCCCACTAAAGTTAAAGTTTACAATGAGTAAGCCCCTTCAAATTGGAATTACGGGCGGAATTGGTGCCGGTAAGAGTATAATTTGCCGGGTATTTCATTGCCTGGGTACACCCGTGTACGATGCCGACTCCCGGGCGAAAAACCTTATTAATACCGACAGTGTTCTCAGGCAGCATATTGTATACCACTTCGGGGAACAGGCCTACTTAAACAGCGGAAATGTTAACAGAGAATACCTGGCAACTACAGTTTTTGCCGATAAGCAAAAAACAGCGATGCTGAATAAACTAGTACATCCAAGGGTAGGAGTGGATTATGAAAACTGGTTAAACCAAAACAAAAATGCCGCATACGTAATTAAAGAAGCTGCGCTGCTGATCGAGTCTGGATCGTACCAAACACTCGATTACCTGATTACGGTTACTGCACCCGTCGAGGAAAGAATAAAACGAGTAAAATTGCGCGACCCCCACCGTGAAGAGCAACAAATCAAGGACATTATAAATTTACAGCTGTCAGAAGAAGAGAAAATAAAAAAATCTGATTATATTATTGTGAACGATAACAGACAGTTAGCTGTACCGTTAGCGTTACAGCTACACAAACTTTTTTCAACTTCTTCGCAAGAATAACAACTTAACCTTACGAAGGCACTTTTTTCAATTTTTTAACCTACATCATTATGGCCATAGACCAATTTCGCAGTGAAATATGGAG
>CAZIWJ010000207.1:0-6699 GCA_964542855.1 uncultured Roseivirgaceae bacterium | reverse complement strand
CTATCTATATACTGAAGGCTGTAAGTCAATTCATCATCACTATGGTCACTGTCTATAAAATACTGACCGAGGTTGCTGATTTCATTGATTCCATTTTTATTTTCCTCTCCAAAACCAGTTATGTTTTTTTTAACAGCCGGCGGCTGGTTAGGGTAGCGAACCTGTATAGTTACCTGTTGGGTGGTTGACAGGGAGGGATAAGCAGTATACCTTGCAGTAACGGTAATGGTCGCGGTGCCCAAAGCAATGGGGTCTATAATTAGTGTATTAACTGATACGCTGGCCCGGATTACATTTGAATTACTGGAACTGGCCAGATACTCAATCCCACCAAAGCAGCTGCCTTCATTTGTATCAGAAAAGTATAAAAGAAGATTGTATTCCCGGTTAGGAGCATCGGGCCTGATAGGGTTACTAGGTATACTTTGCGATATGCCGGGACGGGTATCACATGTACCCCCAGACTGCGCGTAAGAAGACCGGGTTGTAACTGATGCTATTAACAGGGTTAAAAGAGAATAAAATAATAAAACTAATCGGAATGATATCCCTGAACGAGAGGGTAGTAGCGTATTGACCATTGTTAGGTAAAATTAGTGTGTTGATAAAGTGCAATTTTCTGCAAAAGATATTTCATGTAACAAGCTCATTTAGTCTTTTCCTTCAAAGACTGTTACACGAAATGATTAAACATTACGTCACTCGATGCTGATTGATAAATATAATTATTTACTTAATTATTGCATTTTACAATGTTAATAAAGGGTAGTGTATTAGAAAAGTATAATTTGAGGAATTTTACACATAAAAAAAGAGCATGTATCTTACATGCTCTTTAAATCATTGTAGCTGAGGCTATTACTTAGAAAAATTTTATTTTGTTAAGCCAGGCTCACGTTCCAGGAATTCCTGGTATAACCGGATGTGCCGGCTGTCATTGGGTATTTTCCACCCGGAAATAAACACGTGGTTCACAGTAGTTCGCGTCTCGAAAGGGTCGCCGTCACATACAAACAAGTTGGCTGCCTTGCCCTCTTCCAGGGTACCCAGGGTATCATCTACTCCAAAAATTTCTGCCGGAACCCGGGTTACTGCCGCCAGGGCCGCTTCCGTACCCATGCCGTAAGCAGCCGCAAACCCGGCGTGGTAGGGAAGGTTCCGTACGTTTTCAGTTTCGTTGGTACGGATGGCTACGGTTACCCCGGCATCGTGCATTAACCCGGCATTGGCGTAGGCTTTATCGAAGCGATCGGCTGCCCGGGTTGGGATGCTGATAACCGGTCCGGTTACTACCGGAATATCCGCTTCAGCCAGCTCATCGGCTACCCGCCAGCCTTCGCTAACCCCGGTAAAAATAGGTTTTACGTCATGCTCTTCGCACCACTTTATGGCATCCAGGATATCATGAGCTGAATTTACTTCAATCATCATCTTACGCTCACCGGTAACCACTTCGGCCAAAGCGGCCATTTCCGGGTAATAATCCGGGGCTTCGTTAGCTTCCGGATCTTCCCGGTGGGCCGAATCTATCCGGGCGTATAATTCAGCATTCTGCCAGGCATCCCTTAACTGTTCCATAGATTCTTCCTGTTCTTCTGCAATCTTTTCGTCGCTGCGCCCATCGTAACGCCCCCGCCGGGCTGAAGACGGAAAAGCCAGGCTTACCGCTTTAAAGCCGGCATACATCTGTTTCGGGGTGTACCCATGCAGGTTAATCAGGGCCGAGGTACCCGGAAATAATCCGCCGGTAGGAGCAGCAATTACAGTGGTTACTCCGCTTACCCGGGTAACGGGAATACTAACCGAACTGGGGTTCACCGCGGTAAGTGCCTGCACGTGCGGGGTAATTTCCCCGATTTCACGGTAGTCGCGCGACTCTTCCAGGGAATTCACTTCTACCAGCCCCAGACGGGTTCCCCCGTCGATCATTCCCGGGTAAATTCGCTTTCCTTCGCAATTAATTGTTTCGGCCCCGGCAGGTACTTCCACGTTGGTTCCAATTGCAGTAATTTCACCGTTTTGTATAATCAGGGTAGCATCTTCCAGCACTCCCGCTTCACTTACGGTGTAAACAGTAGCGTTAGTCAGGGCAAAGGTTGCCCTGGTGGCTTTGCTCATTTGGGCTGAAGCTGTTGTGGTGCTTACGCCCAGGATCATTAATATATAGAATAATTTTTTCATCGGGTTTAAATTAGTGTGAGAAGAACAGTTCGGTTCCGGTTCCTTCCATGCAGTTTTCGTACTCGAAGTACTGGTTTACCACGGCATCGATACTGTTTTCCGGGTCGGGGTAAATGCGCATATCGTCCGGGTCATTTTCAATATCGAAACGCACCTTGCCGTCTACAATGGTTTTCTGGGCCACTGCGTAAACCGAAAGCGGGTGGTTATTGAAAATGGCGATATCACCTTCCTTGCCTTTTTCCAGTGAACCCACGCGATCGGCGATGCCCAGTTGTTTGGCGGGGTTAATGGTAATCAGGGCCAGCGCCTCGTCGTTGGAAAGGTTGCCGTACTTCTGGGTTTTTCCGGCCTCGTGGTACAGGTGGCGGATCAGGTCGCCCGAATCGGAGTTAATGGAAGTGTTTACGCCATTTTTCGTTAAAATAGCCGCATTGTAAGCAGTAGAGTAGTACACTTCAAATTTATACGCCCACCAGTCGGCGAATACCGACGCCCCGGCGCCAAATTCAGCCAGTTCAGGAGCTACTTTAAAGCCTTCGTTGGTATGCTGGAAAACCAGCTTATCGATGCCGAAGTCTTTACATACGTTCATCAGCATCAGAATTTCATCGGCCCGGTACGAGTGGCAGTGAATAATAATATCACCATTCAGGATATCAACCAGGGTTTGCATGCGGTAATTGTATTCGGGCGGGGTCATGGGCTTTGGCTTTCGGCTTTGCAGGTTTTCGCGGTAAGCCTGCCAGGCCGCTTCGTATTCCTGGGCTTCGGCAAAAGCATTGCGAATCACTGCTTCCACACCCATGCGACTGCGGGGCTGCACGCCGTACCCGCGGCCGTGCACCCGGGTAGGGTTTTCCCCGAGGGCAAACTTAATAGTACGCGGAGCATCTTGCATGCGTAAATTTTCCGGGTTGGTAGTACCATACCGAAATTTTACCGTTTCGCACTGTCCGCCAATGGCATTAGCCGATCCGTGCATAACATGGGCAGCCGTTACGCCCCCGGCCAGCGCCCGGTAAATGGCAATATCGAGCGGGTCGAGTCCGTCGCCAACATTTACCTCGGCCGTTACCGGGCTGGTGGCCTCGTTAACCGTTTCCAGTGCAATGTGCGAGTGGGCGTCGATAATGCCCGGCATTACAAACTGGTTGGTGGCATCGATTACTTCCACGTTTCGCGGGGCTTTAATATCCCGGCCAATTTCGGTAATGATGCCGTCTTCCACCAGTACGTCGGTATTTTCCATGGTACCGTTGGTAACCGTAATCACGGTTCCGTTTTTAATGAGTACGGAACCGGTTTCCTGGGCCGTTAACTGGCTGCTAACGAGCAGCAGTATGGCCAAAAGCATTGTTTTACAGTGTTTCATAATTATTACCGGTCATCACTGCTCGAAGAAGCATCGGCAGCTTTAGTGTTTTGTTCTTTTTTGTTATTAGTGTACAGGGTACCGTTTACCATGAGGTATTTTACGGCCGATTGCTCCTCGAACAGGGGCTGATCGGTAATGGTGAGGTTCCCTATTTTTCCGGCGGTAACCGTACCGGTGTTGGCGCTAATGCCCAGCATGCTGGCTGCATTCGTGGTAAGGGCTGCCAGGGCAGCATCTTCCGACAGGCCGTTTTCAATCATTTTACGCAGGTTTTCCCGAACCTTGCCGGGCTTAACTTCCAGGGCAGAAAAGGCAAAAGGAATGCCCGCTTTCTCGAAGGTGGCCGCCTGCGATAAGTATTTATTGTGCATTTCTACCTGTCGTTCTTTCAGGGCCTTCTCTTCTTCTTCGGCGAGGGTAGAAGTTCGGGTAGAATCCATTTCCTTCAGTTCAGGCAGGTTCAGCGAAAGGCAAACCGGTACGTTCTTTTCTTTCAGGACAGGGGCCAGGTCCCATCCTGCTTTTAATTCAGTAATTACCAGGTTAAAACCCCCGGTAGAGGTTTGCAGATCCAGGGCACGATGGGCATCCAGTACTTTTTCAGCCCGGATAAATACGGGGCGCTCCCGGTTTATAACGGGATAAAAAGCCTGCAGCACCGGGTCGTTTTTTGGGGCTTCCAGCCCTTCCGGATTTGCAGTATACTTTTGCTCGTAACTCATGGCTATTTCGGCCTGCTCGTACAGTTCGCGGTATTTGGCAATTACTGCAATGAGGGTGCTGGGGTAGGCGAGGCGCCGGGGCATGCCTTCCAGTTGCATGTACATGGCCGTTTGCTTCCGAAAAACCACCTCACTGGGGTCATCATTATTAAACAAAACCAGCGCCCCGTTTCCGGGCAGCATGCGGCCTTTGGGAACCAGGTGAGCCATGGTAAACCCGGCATCGCGCATGTTGCCAATGGCTTTATCGGAGGGGTTAATAATATCGCGAATAGTTTTTTGCGGGGTAATACCGGCTAGTTTGTTGGGGGGTGAGGCTACTTCGTAATCCATTTCTTCGGCCATTTTGCGGAAATCTATTTCAGGCGTAGCCACGTTGGCCGTAGCAGCAATAAGGCCGGAATAAATGTAAAGGGTATCGGAAGGGATTACTTTTGCGTGGGTTGGAATGCTAACCCGCTTGCCGACGGCGGTAATCACCCCGTCTTCCACTACTACCGTTCCGTCGGTAATTTCCTCTCCGGGGGCAGGAATAATAGTGGCGTTGGTGAAGGCATAGGTTTTGGTAACTTCTGCCATGGCAGCCGGCTTCAACTGGGCCTTTGCCGGGGCCAGCAGTAAAAACAGGCAGCTTAAAAGTATAAGTTGTTTCATGATAAAATTTTAGGTGAACAATAGGTTATGTTACAGTGTACTATGAGTGTACTTGCAAATTAACCGGCAATATTTCTGAATGTTAAAGAATATTAATATTCATCACCAAAATTTTAATTATGATAGATCAATCCGCTAGCCTGGAGGAAGTTTACAACCACGCCTGGGGCATGATGGAGCGCGGAGCAGCCGATGGTAAACACGTTTACCACTTTCCGGTACTGGCTACTGTTGGAAAAAATGGCATTGAACAACGCACCCTGGTATTGCGCGATGCCAATTCTAAACAAAACGAACTGGTTTGTTACAGCGACTTTCGTTCAACCAAAATAGCCGCTTTAAAGAACGACCCGCAGGCCAACTGGCTATTTTACGACCATAAATCGAAAGAACAGATCCGGGTGCACACCCAAATGAGTATTCATCACGAAGACGAGCGGGCGAGGGAACTTTGGAACAAGATTCCGCCCAAATCGAGGGGCGATTATTCGGGGCCTTTTCCCCCGGGAACCGCCAAAGATGAGTACACTGCCAATTTACCCGGGCAATTTCTTAACGGAACCCCTACGGAGGAGAACACAGCGGAAAGCTTCCACAATTTCTGCGTACTGGTAGCCGATGTGCAATATATTGAATGGCTGGGACTTCGCCGGGGCGGGCACGTTCGGGCGGCATTTAAAAGAAAAGACAATCAATGGGATAAAATGTGGCTGGCTCCTTAACAGGATGTTCAGCTTAAGTTGCCGCTCCGGGGTAGAGCTTAGGCTTTTTTAATCCCGGGAAGCCTTGCTTACCCGGGATTAAGCCGTACAGCAGGTTGTAGTGGATGTGGTGCCACGAAATAATTTAATGGTGTATAACCTGAATGTAAGGTGCTTAGCCGTAGAACCCCTGCATTATTAGATACACCCAACCGTTTGCTGTGTGGGCACAGTATATCAGCTTATTCCATCCGTTCGGACAGGAATGTTCAGTTCATTAAACACTTCCTTTCACCGGTACCTATATCTGTTCCTCGTTGGAACAGATATAATACCCTGTGGCTTTTATATACCTTGTTCTCATCTTTGCTCACCTGGCTTTTACCTGCACTTACTTCAGGGGTATGCTGAATACCTTCTCCGTAATTTTTAATTACTCCGATTTTATTTTTTTACTACGCTCAATGCATTTTAACCTGTTATTTTTCACTTTACACATTGGCTACGATCATCTTTTATTAAAAACACATGACGTTTTATTTGAACGTTAACGCCTTTTATCGAGTCGAATCCATCTTTATCTATTTAATTATCATTTTTTATCGATAACGTATGATATTATATTTGAACGTAAACACTTTTTATTGAGACGATTTCATTCGGACTTACTTAAGCACAATATTTTTCGAGTTTTGTGCAATGAAATTCAAGCTAAAACCCTTAAAGTATAATTATTAAGTGAATAATGGGAACATAGTAAATATTTCAGTCCTGAACCCCGGTAAAAAGTTATTCAAGGTTGGAGTGAGAAGAATAATAACATGAAAAGAAGATACCTGTTATCACGAATAAATGGATACATTACAGTAACCGTAAATAAGGAAAGGTACAGTGTTCCTAATCATCAAGGTTCCATTATGGCAACTAAATTTGAGGGTTATTTTTTTTGGGATATTTGAAACCACAACTATCATAAGTTTCAAAAGCCTGTGGCAATACGCTTATTTTCCTTTTTACGACTTTAAAGCGGGTATTTCCGATTACCCGTTGCACGACGAATGGC
>CAZIWJ010000206.1:0-6710 GCA_964542855.1 uncultured Roseivirgaceae bacterium | reverse complement strand
AATTTTTTCGGCCTTGGGTCTTTTTTTACCCTTCTCTATTTCATTGAGGTAAGACACAGAAATGCCGGTCCTACCAGACAACTCCTGCAGGGATAATGATTGTTCAAGTCGCAGTTGCCTAACTTTAAGGCCTAATATCAGTCGAACATTCTCTTCTTTCAATACTTCAGTTTTGAATAGGTTACTAATAATGCAAGTTAATTAGAATAATTGTGATTGCGAATAATAAATTTATAGCGAAATTTCGCTTGTTTTTAATATTTCGCTTTTTTACTTTTGATTCAAATTAATCCAACAACAAACTATAATATTTATGAGCGCTCCAACGGTTGGCACATCAGGCGTTACCATTAAAGGATCAGTGTCTACTGAATACGAAAAATTACTTACACCTGAAGCGCTGAGCTTCGTCGCCAATTTACACCGGAAGTTTAACGGGGAAAGGGAAAGAGTTCTTCAGCTGAGGAAAGTTCGCCAGGAACAAATCGATAATGGCATACTGCCTAACTTTTTGGAGGAGACCCGTTCAGTTCGAGAGGGTTCCTGGACAGTTGATATTATTCCCGATGATTTACAAGATCGAAGAACTGAAATTACTGGTCCGGTTGATCGTAAAATGATAATTAATGCCCTGAACTCGGGGGCAAAAGTATTTATGGCCGATCTGGAAGACGCCAATTCGCCGACCTGGTCGAATTGTATGGATGGCCAGGTAAACCTCTACGACGCTATCCGTAAACAGATAGATTTTACATCGGAAAAAGGAAAAGAGTACAAACTGAATGACAAAGTTGCCACCTTGAAAGTAAGGCCAAGAGGATGGCACCTGGTTGAAAAGCATGTTCTGGTTGATGGTGAACCTGTTTCAGCATCTCTTTTCGATTTTGGTTTATATTTTTTCCACAACGCCAAAGAACTGCTTAACAGAAACTCAGGACCTTACTTTTATTTGCCCAAACTGGAAGGCCATCTGGAGGCACGTCTCTGGAATGACGTGTTCGTTGAAGCCCAGAATCAAATGGATATTGCCCAGGGTACTATTAAATCTACCGTATTAATAGAAACCATCATGGCTGCTTTTGAAATGGAAGAAATCCTTTATGAACTGAGGCATCATATGGCAGGACTAAACGCTGGCAGGTGGGATTACATCTTTTCAGTAATTAAGAAATTGCGAAACCACGACGGATACCTGTTGCCAGATCGTGGGCAGGTTACCATGACCGTTCCGTTCATGAGTGCTTATGCACAATTGTTGGTTAAGCTTTGTCATAAACGGGGTGCCCATGCCATTGGTGGCATGTCTGCTTTTATTCCGGCTAAAGATGAAGCAGTCAACAAATCAGCTTTTGAAAAAGTAAAAGCCGATAAAGAGCTGGAAGCTAAAAATGGGTACGATGGCACCTGGGTTGCCCACCCGCACCTGGTACCGGTGGCCATGGGAGAATTTGATAAATTTCTGAATACCTCACCTCATCAGAAGCAGGTAGACCGCTCTGATGTAATTACTAGCCAGGACGATTTACTCAATACCAGTATTTCCGGGGGAGAAATTACAGAACAGGGAGTGAGAATGAATATCAACGTAGCTCTCCTTTACATAGAATCCTGGCTTGGTGGTACAGGTGCCGCTGCGCTGTACAATTTAATGGAAGATGCTGCAACGGCTGAAATTTCCAGGGCCCAGCTCTGGCAGTGGATTAAAACAGGAGCAAAAACAGAATCAGGAAAAGTAATAGATGAACAATATTACGATGCCCTCAAGTTGCAAGAGTTAGCTAAAATTAAAGAAATGTTGGGAGAGCAAAGAGTTGCAACAGGAAAGTTAGCTGATGCCGAGAAAATACTGGACCAGCTAATTAAAACGGATGATTTTGAAGAATTTTTAACCTTACCGGCATATCGGTACATAGACTAAACACGATAAAATACATACAAAAACTTAGTTATTATGTCTACTAAAGAAGAACGCGCCCAATTATTGGCGGAAGAATGGGAAACAAACCCCAGGTGGGAGCAGGTTACTCGTCCGTATAGTGCACAAGAGGTCATTCGGTTACGTGGAAATGTAGAAATTGAGCATACCCTTGCCCGCAACGGTGCCGAGAAGATGTGGAACAAACTTCATACTGAAGACTTTGTTGCCGGACTGGGAGCGCTAACCGGTAATCAGGCAGTACAGGAAGTGCAGGCAGGTTTAAATGCCATTTACCTCAGTGGATGGCAGGTGGCCGGCGATGCTAACCTGGCTGGTCAGATGTATCCCGACCAAAGCCTGTACCCCGCCAATTCAGTTCCCATGGTTGTTCAGCGCATCAATAACGCGCTTTTAAGGGCTGATCAAATTCAGTCTGTTAATAATTCAGGCGACATCGACTGGATGGTACCGATAGTTGCCGACGCTGAAGCGGGTTTTGGTGGTAATTTAAATGCTTTCGAACTGATGAAGGCTATGATTGAGGCCGGTGCTGCCGGAGTGCACTTTGAAGACCAGCTCTCATCTGCCAAGAAATGTGGCCACCTGGGGGGTAAAGTGCTGGTTCCTACCCAGGAAGCAGTTAATAAGCTTGTTGCCGCCCGCCTGGCTGCTGATGTAATGAACGTTCCTACCCTGCTCGTCGCCAGAACAGATGCAGAGGCTGCGCAGTTAATAACCAGCGATATCGACGAGAGGGATCATGGTTTCATTAAATTCAGTGAAGGAAGAAGTAGTGAAGGCTTTTACAAGGTGAGAAACGGAATTGAACAAGGTATTGACCGGGCTATTTCGTATGCACCCTATGCCGACCTCGTTTGGATGGAAACATCCAATCCTGATTTGGGTATGGCCAGGGAGTTTGCCGAAGCTGTCCGTGAGAAATATCCGCACCAGATGTTAGCCTATAATTGTTCTCCTTCTTTTAACTGGGCTGCTAACCTGGATGTGAAAACCATGGAAACATTCAGAGAGAAACTTGCTGAAATGGGTTACAAGTTTCAATTCATCACGCTGGCCGGATTCCATGCCTTAAATACCAGCATGTTCGAATTGTCCGCAGCGTACAAAAGCCGTGGCATGGCCGCTTACTCTGAATTACAGGAAAAAGAGTTTGCCTTACAGGAAAAAGGCTTTAAGGCGGTTAAACACCAGGGTTTTGTAGGTTCTGGATATTTCGATGCCATTCAAAACACAGTTACCCAGGGTTCAGCCAGTACAGGGGCCATGAAGGGGTCTACAGAAGAAGCTCAGTTTTAATAAAAACAGGCAGCGATTAAGGGTTAATGTCGTGATCCGGTAAAACAGAAAGTAATTTCGTGTTTTACCGGATCTTTTATTTAGCTTATGGAAAGAGATTTACAATTCTTTAATGATGTATATGAAGTAGTTAAACTTGTTCCGCCAGGAAGGGTAACCAGCTACGGGGCAATAGCCCGGTACCTGGGAACTACCGGCAGTGCCAGGATGGTAGGGTGGGCACTCAACAAAGTTGTAGATCGAGAGGAAATTCCTGCGCATCGGGTGGTTAACCGAGTGGGCTTACTAAGCGGTAAACATCATTTCGGAATCGATGGCCAGATGCAAAAAAAGTTAGAAGAGGAAGGAATTATAGTTGTTGATGACAAAGTGGTAGACTTCGACAAACTATTTTGGAACCCTTCGGAAGAGCTTAACCTGTAAACCTATTTTATACTTAAAAGATTTAAGTTGAATAAAAACCAACGATCAACAACCTGGTTGTAGCTATGTGCCGGATCTTCAGCAATGCTGTTGAAAATTAACCTGGCTTCCTCAACCTGGTTTAGCTTCAGCAAAGCCATTGCTTTGTAGTACTCAGCATCATCAACGAAGCGCTGGTTATTATTTAAAATGATATCACATATTTTTACAGCTTTTGTGTATTCCTTAGCTTCCATGTGAGCAGCTACTCCTATCATTAACTCATTCGGAGAAGGTGAATCAATAGAATTAAATAATTGAGTAGCTTCAGCATAGTTTTCTAACTGGTATAAGCCTTTTAATTCACTAAACTGCGATGAAGCCCCTCTTATTGTAGGGAATTGATAGGGTTCGTATTTCCACTCATACATTTCGTTGTTATCGGTTGCATTGTAAACGATTCCCAATGAAACAGTTAGGAGTATCAAGAAAGAAGCTGCAATCCGGAAAAAGAGGCGGAACGATGGCTTCTCAGGCTTATGGTACGGCACCACATTTTTATCCTCTTTCATCTTTGCCCTGATGGAGCTAATTTCATCCCTTAGGCCATAGTGCCTGATGATCGATTTCAATTGCCTTATCCTCAACAATTTTTCATCGAAAGAAGAGACTTCTTTCTCAATGGTAACTTTTTTGTCATCTGAACCGGACTGATCAGATAAATACTCTTCGATGAGTTCCAGATCTCTTTCTGTTAGGTTATCCATGAGTCAGGAGTTTTTTTAATGATATTTTCGTCTCTTCGTTATTGTCGAGTAGCTGGTGTAACTTTTTCATGCACTTATACTTCATATTTCTTGCCACCTGTTCAGTTTCATAACCCATCTTAAAGTATATATCTCGCATGGGCATTTCTTCATAGTAGAAAAGAAGAAGAATTTTCTTGCAGTTCGCCCCCAGCTGGTCAAGAAAACCAACAATCCGTTTGTGGGCTTCATCTTTCTGTATCGCCTGCTGAATGTTGTCACTATCTTCAATATGCAGTTTAATATTATCAGTAGGATCGTTAAACTCTACTTTCTTTCTTCGCTTCAGCTCATTAAACCAAAGGTTGCGAACAATGGCGTACATGAAGGTTTTAATTTTACTTTCGCCACGAAAGCGGTCGTTTTGAACCAGATCGATAAAAACTATGATGGCCTCCTGGAAAAAATCCTCGGCATCTTCCTGGTTACCACTGTTTTTCTTAATAAAAGAAGCAACCGTATCAAAGCTCAACGAATAAAGTTTTGTAACTGCCTGCTCCAAACTAGCTCGGCCTTTTATAGCCTCAATTATTTCTTCATCATGTACTTTCATGAGTGAGTACAATTGCATGAGTTAAATGTAACCTAAGCGGAAATGTTTCTAAGTTACATAAAGGCTAGGAATCCTGAATAGAATTGGATGCAGTTTTTAAAATAAAGGGAGGAACTGAAGAAACCTGTTAATTGTCAATGCAAGACTTTAACTGTTGGCTCAGCTTTTTTCTGGTAATATTCTTACCAATAATGAGTAACTGGTTGGATTTAGAAGGTTCCTGTTGATCTGATTCTATTACGCTTAGTTCTGTCTGATCGCGTACACCCTGGAGCAAAAGAGACTTTTTCTTGTTGGTGTTATTGAAAATGCCCTTAACCCGGTAAAGGTCACTTTGGCGAAGCAAAGCAACCATTTTTATCCAATTCATTACCCTGCCCACGTTAATTTTTTCGGGAATTTCAAAGCTTACAGACTGCACCTCATCAGCTCTGCCTTCCTGTGTTACTGTAGAAGGTACTTCAACCTGGTTGTAATCGTTGAGTAAAGCATTGATTTTGCTAATCGGGAGCTGCGAGTGATTGGTAAGGTGGATGGTAGGTAAACTGTAATTTTCTCTAAGTGTACGATAGATTTTTTTCTGTTCAAATGGAGTGATCAGATCGGTCTTATTTAAGACCATGGTGTTAGCTATTTGAAGCTGGTTTCTATACGCAATTTTAACCTTATCATTTTCATAATTGGCTGCATCAATAACACAGATCACCTGCTGAATACGATAAATTCCTGCAAGTTGCTCGTTGTTGTGTATTTGCCGTACCAGGTGAAGCGGAGAGTCGATGCCGTTAGATTCAATAATCACGTGGTGCGGCTGCTGGCTTTTGGGTTTTTCGGCCAGTTCCTTCAGGTATTTAATGGTGTGCTCTCCATTATCACTGCACTCTTCTAATATACTATGCTCACCTTTAGATAGTAAGTGTTTATCTATGTTAAACTCACCAGTCTCACTTTCTAGAACCTGAAAGTGTCTGCCTGACGAGTGCGTAATAAGATGATTAATAAATGAAGTTTTACCTGAACCTAAAAAACCTGTTATAACTAGTACGGGGATGCGGTTATCATTCATGAAATAGGGCGGTTGGGGTGTTGGTTCTTTAGTAACTCAAAGAGATATATATTTTTGAATATACAAAAATGCTTGAAAAATTACATGTTTTTCCGGGTGTTAAACGGGTATCATCGAACAGATTATTGAAATAAAATGGCTACTTAACGGTATTTGATTACATTATTGCAACTAATAATTAAAATAATTATAAATATTATTTTTCTTTTTTTAAGCGGTATAAAATTTTCACGCACCTTGATCTAAAAATTACATAACAGCAGGAAGTAATTTTTTTTATAAATAAAGTATGCATGCATAATAAATTTTTGTTAATTTAGTAGTACAGTTAGGTTATGTTCATAAGCAATTAGTCATAAACATTCATCATACTATGGTATCTACAGTATTAAGTAAGCAAGCAATTAAAGGCGGGGAGTTCCTGATTAAGGAAACCGATGCCGATGCTATTTTTATTCCCGAAGAATTTTCGGAAGAGCAGAAAATGATGGCTCAGGCTACCCGCGATTTTCTTGAAAAAGAAGTTTTTCCGAATAGTGAACGAATAGAAAACCAGGAAGAAGGACTGGTAGCTGGCTTGTTAGAAAAAGCCGGCGAAATGGGACTACTCGCAATTGCTATCCCTGAAGAATACGGCGGGCTTGGAAT
>CAZIWJ010000205.1:0-6736 GCA_964542855.1 uncultured Roseivirgaceae bacterium | reverse complement strand
AAGCTGGTGGTGGTAACCGGCCTTTCGGGGTCCGGTAAATCATCGCTCGCCTTCGATACGCTCTTTGCGGAAGGTCAGCGCATGTACGTGGAAAGCCTGAGTTCGTACGCCCGCCAGTTCCTGGGTCGGATGGAAAAACCGGAAGTGGAGTACATCCGGGGCGTTTCCCCGGCCATCGCCATTGAGCAGAAAGTAAACACCCGTAACCCGCGTTCTACCGTTGGTACTACCACGGAAATTTACGATTACCTTAAACTCCTCTTTGCCCGCATCGGTATTACTTATTCCCCGGTAAGCGGCGAGCCGGTAACCCGCGATACCACCAGTGGCGTGGTAGATCGTGTTCTTTCCCTGCCCGAACAAACCCGCTTTATGATTCAGTGCCCGCTCAGGCCACTGAACGGACGCGAGCTGCACGATGAATTGAATATTCTTATGCAACAGGGGTTTACCCGGGTTACTTCCGGGCAGGATGTTCTCCAAATCGAAGACCTGCTACAGGAAGGGGCTGAACTGCCCGGAAAGGAAAGCCTGTCTATTCTTATTGACCGGGCAGCTGTAAAATACAAGGATGAAGAGCTGCAATACCGCCTGGCCGACTCCGTGCAGACGGCCTTTTACGAAGGTGATGGCACCTGCTACGTGGATATTGCCCATTCCCGGACGAACATTGAACGCCTTACCTTTTCCGATAAGTTTGAGCGCGACGGGATGGAATTTGAAGAACCCAGCGTAAATTTCTTTTCCTTCAACAATCCGTACGGTGCCTGCCGCCGCTGCGAAGGGTTTGGCCGTATACTGGGCATCGACCCCGACCTGGTAGTGCCCGACAAAAGCCTGTCGGTGTACGAAGGGGCCATAGCCCCCTGGCGCGGACAAACCATGAAAGAATGGGTTGCCCCGCTGCTGAAGCAGGGTATTAAGTTCAACTATCCCATTCACCGCCCCTACATTGAGCTAACCGAAGAAGAAAAGGAATTACTCTGGACCGGTAACGAGTATTTTAAGGGGCTAAACCAGTTTTTCCGTTACCTGGAATCGAAAACGCATAAAATCCAGTACCGCGTTATGCTTTCGCGCTACCGGGGAAAAACCACCTGCCCCGAATGCAAGGGTACCCGCCTGCGCAAAGACGCTGCTTACGTTAAAATTAACGGCTGTTCCATTCTCGAACTGGTGCTGATGCCCGTTGAACGGGTTATTACTTTCTTTAAAGAGCTAGACCTGGAGCCGCACCGCGCCAAAGTTGCCGACCGCCTGCTCAGGGAAATTAATAACCGCCTGCATTACCTGAACGAGGTTGGGCTGGGCTACCTTACCCTGAACCGGCTTACGGCCACGCTGTCGGGAGGAGAGTACCAGCGCATTAAACTGGCCACTTCGTTGGGTAGCGCACTGGTGGGTTCTATGTATATCCTCGACGAACCCAGCATCGGCCTGCACCCCCGCGATACTAACCGCCTGGTAGAAGTACTGAAGAAATTGCGCGACCTGGGAAATACTGTTATTGTGGTTGAACACGAAGAGGAAGTGATGACCGCAGCCGACCAGATTATTGATATTGGCCCCGATGCCGGTTTGCACGGTGGTGAGCTGGTGTTCCAGGGCACACTGGAAGACATCCGCAAGAGCAACGGGCAGGCGGTGAGTACTCATACGGTTCGCTACCTGCAGGGTACAGACAGCATCCCCGTTCCCGACAGCCGGCGTAATTTCAGCCACTCCATCAGTGTTCGCGGGGCCAACGAAAATAACCTGAAGCACATCGACGTGGATATCCCCCTCGGCATTCTAACGGTGGTAACCGGCGTAAGCGGATCGGGAAAGTCTACCCTGATTAAAAAAATCCTGTACCCGGCACTGGGTAAAACGCTGAGTACAGTTAACGAAACCACCGGTAAGTTCGATCGCCTGGACGGCGACCTGAAAAAGGTTACCCAGATTGAATTCGTAGACCAGAACCCGATCGGAAAGTCGTCGCGTTCCAATCCGGTAACTTACGTGAAAGCCTATGACCACATTCGTTCCCTGTTTGCCGAACAGCCCTTATCCAGGCAACGGGGCTACAAATCGGCGTACTTTTCCTTTAACGTAGACGGCGGGCGCTGCGAAACCTGCCAGGGCGAGGGGGTAAACAAAATTGAAATGCAGTTTATGGCCGATATTTTCCTCACCTGCGAAGCTTGTAAAGGCACCCGATTCAAACAGGAGGTGCTGGAGGTAACCTACGGCGATAAGAATATTGCCGAAGTACTCGACATGACCGTGAACGAAAGCATCGATTTTTTCGCCAGCGAAAAACCGATTATTAACCGCCTGAAACCCCTGCAGGATGTAGGGCTGGGTTATGTGCGCCTCGGCCAGTCGTCTAACTCGTTGAGTGGGGGCGAAGCCCAGCGGGTGAAACTGGCTTCCTTCCTAGGCAAAAGGAGCCCGAACGCCACCGCCGCCAGCAGGGAGAAAGAACATATTTTGTTTATCTTCGATGAGCCTACTACTGGTTTGCATTTCCACGATATCCACAAGCTAATGATTGCCATTAATGCCCTTATTGAACAGGGGAACAGCGTGGTTATTATAGAGCACAACATGGAAGTAATTAAGTCGGCCGACTGGATTATTGATCTCGGTCCGGAAGGTGGCGAGCGTGGGGGTAAGGTAGTGTTCCAGGGCCGGCCTGAAGAGCTGGCCAGGCAAACGGATAACTATACCGGCCAATACTTAAAAGGAAAGTTATCACCATAAAAGCAAACCGCTTCGTTGTAAACGTTAGTGTCGCCCGGGTTGCAAAAACCCATAACTTTTACACTGAAGTGTAAGTGCTTAACTTTTCGGCCGGGTACAACGGCAACTGGTTCATAAGCTGCATCACTTTATTTCATGCTTACCCTTTCCTCCTGTTTTTTAAACAGGGGAAGCAGCGATCGTAAGCCGAATAACGGCCCGAATGCCAACACCAGGTAAGCATAAGGGGCATGAGCTGAATGCACCAGGAAGTCTAGCAACTGAATGCTGAAAATGGTAATGAAAAACCCGATGCTGTTCACAATGGTAAGGGCCGTACCTTTTGCTTCCGACGGGGCTGTGGTGGCCACCAGGGTAGAAAACTGGGGGGAATCGGTAACAACCGTAGTTCCCCATACCAACAGGATAAACAGAAATAAAACCAGCGGCAGGTCGGTAAACCAGGGCGATAACAGGCAACATAGCCCCGAAGTAGCCAGGGTGGCAAATGCTACCTTATTACTGCCGTAGCGTTCGGCAAAGTACCCGCCAATGGCGCAACCCGCACCACCGGCTGCAATGATGAAAAACGAGGTGAGGGAAACCGGATACTCCGTTCCGGGATGAGTTTCCAGGTACGATATCAGCAATGCCGGTACAAACGCCCAGAACGCGTATAATTCCCACATGTGCCCGAAATACCCGAAAGCTGCTGCCCGAAAATCGGGCTTTTTAAATACCGAGAGAAAGGCACTGAAATCAGGTTTAGATACTTTTTTACGATACGGCCCGTCGGGTATAAAGCCGCCGATCATAAGTCCGCCAATTACCGCACAGCCGGTAGTTATGAAAATAACCACGTACCACGAAACGCCCTGGGTAAGAGCTTTTAACAGGTGCGGAAAGGCCGTACCCAGCACCAGCGCGCCCACCAGCCAGCCCAGTGCTTTACCCAACCCTTTCTGGTGGTAATCGGCGGCTATTTTCATACCCACCGGGTAAATTCCTGCCAGGCAAACTCCCGTAATAAAGCGAAAGGTTAATAAAGTACCCAGGTCAGAGGCAAGCAGGTACAGGCCCAGGTTTGCTGTAGCCCCGCTTAAAGCGGATACCATAAATACTTTTGAAGGGGAAAAACGATCGGCAATGGTAAACACAGCAAAAAGCAGGGTTCCTGAAATAAACCCTAACTGTACAGAGGAAGTAAGCAGGCCGGTAGCGTGGTCGGTTAGGCCGAAAGCCAGTTTAATGTCGTTTACCACCGCATTTCCCGCAAACCAGAGGGATGTGCACAGAAACTGGGCAATAACGATGAACGGTACTATTTTTTTGCCGGGAGGTATCATGAACGTTGCCGGTGTTGGTTAGGCCGTTAATAATACAAAAAGCTTAACGTTCCGGAAAATTAAGTTCGAAACCATGCGAATTTAAATGAAGTAAATTAACCCTTTTAAAGGTATTTGTACTTCCTACACAACGACGAAATGTAGTGCCAGGCCTTCCAACGGGCTGGTGTGTTGTTGTACTGCCCGGGGAGAGCCGGGGTATCCGGCCAGGCTTTGACCTGCTTTGCCCCGTTTTGCTCCCTGTACGTGAGTGCAACAAAGTAAGAATTACCATTCTACCATTCTTTAAATATCCGGCGGCATCTGGGTTAACCGGTGCTCAATTGTACTTTATGATTGAAGCAGGTAGAACAAGAGCCTTTGCGGTTACACCCGGTATCGGCAATGACGAACAGGCTGTCTGTACAAATTTCACTTTTTCCTAATTGGGGTACCACGACAGTAATCTTACGTCGATTGTTTTATTATCCCTGTTTACCATTTCTTTAAAAGCCGATACATTGCTGAAACCGCTTTTACCCCGGTAATGAAAAGGAATTATAATATCCGGTTGAAACGCCAGCACGGCCGAAGCCGCCTGGTTAATATTCATGGTGTAGGGTAAGTTCATGCAAACAAAGGCCACGTCGATATTTTGCAGGTTCCGCATTTCCGGAACGTCTTCTGTGTCGCCCGATACGTAAAAGCGCTTACCCCCAATGGTTACCACGTAACCATTGCCCCAGCCTTTGGGGTGGCGCGACGTTTCATCGTCGGGTAAGTTATACATGGGTACCGATTCAATATCCATACCCTGCCAGTTATACGCTTGCCCGTTGGGCAATACTTTTACTGCTTTAAACTCAATGGCGTCGTCAAGTTCATCTACTACCGACCGGGGAGCAACCAGGGTGGCGCTGCCCAGGTCGAGGCCTTTCAGGGTACCGGGGTTGTAGTGGTCGCCGTGTAAATGGGTAATCAGCACGATATCCGGTGCATCGTAAGCCGCGAATAATTCAGCTCCGCCGTAAGGATCGAAATAAATGGTATTTCCCTGCCATTCCCACACCATGGAAGCGTGCAGAATGGGATGCAGGGTTACTTCCCCGTCGCTGGTTTTGAATACTTCCTGGGCGGTAACCGGCAACAGGGTAAGAATAGAAAAGATAAGGGTTAACAGGTATTTCATGGTATTTTGTAATTTGGTAAAAGGAACACGAGTAAGTTCGTCTCACAGCCCCACTCTAACTTGTACCGTAAGTGTTAGTAAGGTTAACGGGTTAACGCATCACTTCGGATGGAAAAACCACCAGGCTTTCGTGCCCGTCTTTAAACTTGTTTGGCACAAGCATACATTTCTATTCATTAAAACCACGAACAAGCATTCCTTTTGCCAAACTGCTTTGCCTATTTTTTCGTTGACGGCTGAAACAGCTTTACTTTGGGTAATTATGTTGAATATTAGAAAACGTATAACACAACTGCGCAAGCAATAAAACCTATCACAGGATGAACTGTCGAAAAAGACCGGAGTGTCTCGTACCGTTATTAGTAACTACGAACGCAATGCCAACACTCCGTCCACTGAGGTGCTGCTAAAGCTAGCCAAACTCTTTAATGTAAGCGTGGACTTCCTGATCGGGGAAGGACAGCTTTCCAGCTACGACAAAGAAGTGCTGAAAAAAATTGATGATATTGAACGGCTGGATCCAGACACCAAAAAGCATTTATTCTTGCTAATCGATAACGTTATCCAGAACTTTAACACAAAACAGGCCTTTGCCACTAAATAATCAGGAGTATGCGTACAATTACAATAGATATTATCAACGAAAAAGCCCTGAACCTTTTGCGAGAACTGGAGCTATTAAAGCTTATCCGGTTAAGAAAAGACAAGCCGGGAGAAAAACCAGCTGCTATGGACTGGACTAAATACAAAGGGGCAATGTCTAAACAGCCTTTAAGCGAGATTGACCACCAGTTAAACGAGCTGCGAAGTGAATGGGAATAAAATACCTCTGGGATACTAATACGGTTATTTACTACCTGCAGCAGCAGTTTTCACCTCCGGCTGAAAAATTCATAGACGAGGCCTTAAATAATTCTGGTCCGGCCATTTCAGTGATCACTGAGATAGAACTGCTTTGCTGGAAAACACCTGCCGACAAGGATTTGGAAGTGCTTCATAATTTCATTGATGATGCTCTGGTCTTTGAGCTGGAAAAGGACATTAAACTTAAAACGGCCGAGATACGCAAGGCCCACAAAATTAAGCTCCCGGATGCCATCATTGCTGCCACGACCCTTACTTATGAGCTTACTTTGCTTACCAGAAATGTCAACGACTTTAAAAACATTCATGGCCTGAACCTGATCAATCCGCATGAGCAGTAAAAAAAGCCCCGGATTTCTCAGAGGCTTTTCACTATTCGTTCCAATATTCTTTTAGTTTCTTAACTTTTCTCTTGCCTTAGATAGTATTTCAGCATAGTTACTATCAAACGTTTCACCGATTACTTTTTCAACTGCCTTATCGTAGCATTTAAAATCTGACTACTCCCCCTGGCGGCCCCACTCTAACTTGTACCGTAAGTGTTAGTAAGGTTAACGCATCACTTCGGATGGAAAAACTACCAGGCTTTCGTGCCCGTCTTTACCAACTGCCGCAACGCCAAACAGGTAGTTAT
>CAZIWJ010000204.1:0-6753 GCA_964542855.1 uncultured Roseivirgaceae bacterium | reverse complement strand
TAAATCTGCAAAATAAACTGATATATCGCTAGCTGGCACGATACCTGAACTAAACCTCCGTGCTTTTGAAAATATTTTAGTAGTATTGTAATATTCTTATAATTTACTGTAACCTTCTGTAGCCACACCATGAAAATTTTTGCTGCAATCTATCGTACATACCCGCTTTTAATTTTTTTGCTTCCGTTTGTGTTCCTGGTTGCCTGCAACAACGACAACGACGAACCGGGCCCTGATCCCGAGCCAGATCCTACTGATTCAACCAGTGCCCCGGTAGATAGCACGGAAACCCCTACCGATACCACAGCACTGGTATTTTTGGAAAACCAGGACAACCTGTCTGCCCTGCTCGATGCGGCGGAGGCAGCGGAATTAACCAGCGAACTGGAAGCAGAAGATGACGAACTAACCATTTTTGCACCCACCAATGCGGCATTCAGTGCTTTCCTGGAAAAAACCGGGGTGGCATCGCTTAGCGAAGTAAATAAAGACACGCTCGCGGGTATTTTGCAGTACCACCTGCTGCAGGGAATAACCAGGGCGGCTGATTTTGAAACCAGTAGCTACCAGACCTTATTTGCCAACGATTCCATCGATGTATCAGTAGGTAGCGACGGAGCCATCACCCTGAACGACAGCACATCGGTTACTGACCCGGACAATGAGCTGAGTAACGCCATTGTTCATGTTATTAACCGGGTTCTTGTTCCGGATGAGTATTTACCGAAAGGTGATGATAACGACAATGAAGGCGATGAAAACGATGATGGTGAGGAACCCGTACTGGATGTTATTCTTGATATTGTTGCCCGGGGGGCGTCTTTTACGGTACTGGAAGAAGCCCTGGATAAGTTTCCGGACCTAACCGCAGCTCTTGGCAGTACAGAAGGTACTTTTACCGTGTTTGCTCCCGATGACGACGCTTTTACTGCATTCCTGAACTCGAGTAGCCGTTATAATACACTGGAAGACATTAGTAACGACACCCTAAAGCTGATTCTCCAGTATCACGTTATTGCCGATTCGGCACTGAAAGCGGCCGACCTTACTGATCCTACCCCACCAACGCTGGAAGGAAGCACCATTGCCGTATCGGGTAGTAACGGGCAACCGGTGCTGAACGACAGTATCAATATTCGTGGCGGGGAAGGCCTTTCTGATGTTGCAGCAGCCAACGGAATAATACACGTTATCGATCAGCTTCTGGTTCCTGAGTCGGCGATCGTTGAGGAAGATAGCACGGAAACGGAACCTACCCTGAACCTGGTACAACTGGCTGCCGATAATAACCTGAACCTGTTGGTTGAGGCCATTAACCGCCTGCCGGAAATAAAAGATACGCTGGAAAATGCTTCCAGTAACCTAACTTTATTTGCGCCCGGTGATGAAGCTTTTACCACCTTACTAAACGGCATTTCAGCCGGTACGGGAAATACTTACAGTAACCTGGATGACGTAACCGATTTTGTGTTAAAGAGACTCCTCACGACCCACATACTGAGCGGGGGTAAAACCGCATCGGCCCTGCAGCAAACAGAGGAAACGTTTGAAGGTTCTTTCCTTTCCGTTGGTGAAACAAACGGCGAAGTAACAGTAGGTACCTCGAGCGTTCAGGCTGTGGTTACCAACGCTGATAAACCGGCCACCAACGGAGTGCTTCATGTAATTGATGAAGTTCTGGTCCCTTCGTTTATATCTAATGCGTACGGAACCGTGCTGGAGCCAGCCATTTTTGATGCCGATGAACGGTTCACCGTCCTGGTTACTGCTATTGAAAACGCCGGATTATATCCAACGCTAACCACGGGAGCCAGTTCTTCATCCCGAACCCTTGGAGAACCTGGTAAGTACACACTTTTTGCCCCGGTTGATAGCGCCTTTAATACCAGGCTACTGGTTGAGGGTGGAGATGAACGCGAATTAAAAGACTTGCTGGAAGCCCCTAACCTGGCCGATATACTGAAGTACCATGTAGCGGGTGAAGGTTTCAGCAGCGCGGATTTCCCGGTAGGGACGAGCGTAATTGTGGTTACCCTGGCCGACAACAATAAGGACTTCGTGGTAAATAATAACGGTACTTCTATCATCATTACCGACGATACGGACGATACGGCTACGATTGTTGAGGCCGACCTGGAGGAGAGTAACGGGGTGATGCACGTTATTGACAACGTACTGGATTTCCCCTGATTTTACTGACCTGCGTTGAAATGCTATAATTAGAAAAGAGAGCTTATCTGCTCTCTTTTTTTTTGTAAAACACCCTGTTACTGGTATTTGCTGCATCGTATAATTGCAGGCAGCTACCCCGAACCGTACCAGTTCCTGCACATATTATGAGCAATAAGTTTTTCGTGCCTTACAGGTAGCCAAAGCAAAGCCAGAGGAAATGACTGATGTTTAGTAGATCGCCTGAATTATTTCGGTTTTTCCTTTCATTTCAAAAGAATCACCCACCTTCATATTTTTTATCTGCTCGTAGAGTGGTGAATTTTCTGAAACGCAGAAGTAAGACTTTTTACCTACCTGCAACGGTTTGCTGTGGGGAATGGCAATGTAAAAGTTAGGACCGGTAGTTTCAACCACGGTACCAAAAACCACCTTGGAGTGCTCAGCAGCCGTATTAATTTGTTCTATCCGTTCTATAGATTGGGCAATTTCATCGAGCACCCGGGCCCTGCGTTCAAAATCTTCCATCATGCCTTCCTTAGGATTTTCAACGATATTCTTTTCCTCGTCATCTTCCTGGTTGGCGTCCTGTAATTTTTGCTCCTGTTCGGACCGGAGTGTTTCCAGTTCTTCTTTTTTCTCTTTAATGAGCTGATCTTTCAGTTCTTTTTTATCCATTTCATTCATTGTAACAATAATTTTATTGAGCTGCTGCGTTTAAGAGGATTAACAATTTAACTTATTATCAGTAGTAGTTTTAATAAGTTTTTCAACTTTCAAAATTACGACCTCTCCTTTATGCACGCCCATTTAGATCATATTGTAATTGCATCGCCCAGCCTGGAAGCAGGCAGGAACTTTATTGAAAAGCAGCTACACATAAACATACCTTACGGTGGAGAACACCCGATGATGGGTACTCACAACCACGTTATGCCGATTGGCAGTGGGGTATACCTGGAAGTTATTGCTATTAATCCTGCACAACATCCTCCTGAACGGCCTCGATGGTTTGGCCTGGATGATCCCTACGTCCGTCAGCAGTTGGAAAAGGGCCCCAGGGTACTAACCTGGGCAGTGAATACGCCCAATATTTCTGAAACGTTAAACGAGTGTGAGGTATCGCTCGGGGTTCCGATACCTATGCAGCGGGGTAGTTTAAAGTGGATGATCGGCATACCTGAAGATGGCCACCTGCCTGCTTCCGGTTTTTTACCGCACGTTATAGAATGGGAAAATGAATCGCCAGTGCAGCGAATGAGCGACCCCGGATGCCGGTTAAAAAGCTTTGCTATTTACCATCCCAGGGTCAGGTGGCTGAATAACCACCTGGCTGAATTAGGGTTACTGGATGTTGTTACTACTCATTTAACTGATCAGTTACCTTTCTTTGAAGTTACCCTAACTAATGCAGAGGGTAAAGAGGTAACGATACGATAGTGATGAGTGATGTTTACCTGCCGAACCAGGTAAGCATCTGTTGCCAGAACAACTTCAGTACTTTAACATTAGATGCTTTTCCTGGCTGCAGGTTTACCCAAACCTTTTCACCTACCTGAACAACCAGGCCAACGCCAACTTTCTCGATCCCTGCCCGCCAATCTTTAATATTTTGGGTTCTGAGAAACTTAATGATGGGAAAAGCTTTCAGCGCATCGCGGAGCGACTCTTTATTAGAAAAATGAACATGTATAATCTGTTCGTCAATATCGGTAACCCTTATCGGGCCGGAGGGACTAATGATATCGATGTTAGCTTCCACTTCGAGTCCTTTCAGGCTATCCAGTATGCTCATGAGATTAAAAACTTATGTGTTAGCTGTTTAATTTCAAAAAAAAGGCTGACAATACAAATGTCAGCCAAAGCTTTATTCACTCTGTAAAGTATAAACGAAAGAGTTACCAAATATTAGGCATTGTCTTTGGTACGGATCTTTAACGTTCCACTCATTTTCCAGTGGGCGTGACTTGCTTCTTCCCCGCTTCCGGAAGCTTTACTGGGGACGTATATTTCGAAGTCTTCGAACTGGTAAGAAATTTCGGCGTTACGACCGGTCAGCTTTTCGTAGAGTCCTATGGCCAGTTCTGGCCAGGTTGTGGTTTCTTGTGCCATAAAAAGTTTATATTAAATTATAATTTTAAACTTACGTTTTTTTAACTGGTTTTCTACCTAATCGTTTCAAAAATCTTTAACCTATTTAATTCTGTAGGCAAGCTGTACTCCAATTTGTTGTTGTTTGGCTGGTATTACCGGGTAGCCGCTGCGGTAAGGCTGAAGCAGCTGGTAACGGGCTGAAGTAATATTATTGAGAACAATATAGGCCGAAAAACCTTCCACAAAAAACTGCCGGGTGCCTACGTTAAGGTTCCATAATAACAGGGGGCGATAAGCCTGCCGGGTACTTAAATCAGCCCGGGTTTGCCGGGCAGAACGCCCCGAAAGGTAATTGAGTGTAGTACCAAGTTCCAGCACATTAAACGAGTAGTGGTATCCCAAACTGGCCTGCACCGATGATGAGCCAAGGAAGCGGTTATTTCCAGAAAGGAATGCATCGGATACCCGGGAGCCGGGCTGGCTCCAGCCAAAATTCACAAAGGCCTCACCGTGTTTGAATTTCATCCGGTAAGCTGCCTCTAAACCTAAAGCCGAGGTTTCTGATATTCCTTTCTCCCGGTGGTTTCGGGCTGAAAACAGGTTAGTTACCCGAACATAGTAAGGGTTCAATGTAAAGTGTGAAACCGAGTCGGGTGCGTATTCAATAATCAGGTTCATGTTCTGTGATTTTTCCGGGGTTAGGCTACCCTGGAAATTATACGCCCGGCTGTAATTTAAAAATGGCATAGGTGTTCGGAAACCTGAACTGTATACGGCATTAAAACACCAGTGCCCGGGGTTGTAAGTTACGGCAACGTAGGGCGACAGGGTATTTCCAAACGAATTATATTCAAAGCGTCCTCCGGCTTCCCATGCCCATTGCTGGCGTTGATACGCGTACAACACGTTTAGGAATGAGCTATTAGCTACAGCTTTTACCACTGAATCGGCTGCATTTTCCAGTAGCAGTGCCGGTTGCCCGTTATTGGTAGCAGCTTCGGCCAGGTCGCGGATTTGTCCGGCCCCTGCCTTGAAAAAGCCGTGTTCGCCTGCCTTTCGTTTAGCCTTTATTGCTGCGTTAAAGCGTTTCAGGGTATTCCCGGTTCCGTACCAGGGGGCCAGTTCACTGGTTTGGTAAACGGGTGTATTCATAGCGTTGCCCCTGGTGTAAAGAAAACTGGGGGCTATTACCCAGTGGTTTCCGGCTTTTAGCTCGAATGAAACATTGAGGCCCATGTTATAATTTTCCTGTTCGTTAGGGTAAATGCCCTTCCGCACAGGATTAGCAGCGACGCCATCCTTGCCAGCCAGCCCGTTAAACCGGAAATGCGTTCGGTGAAACCTCACCCGGAATTTTTTATGCTGCAAATCAGCATTAAAATGATACCATTTTCGCTGGGCACTGTGAATATCGAGGGAAGCAATATTTCCTTGCGAGTCGGTATACGTATCGTGGGCGAGCGGCTGCCGGTTCAGCCCCACGCCAAAGGCAATGCGAGTATCTTCCGAGGCCACCACCTGGCTTTGCAGGTTAATGCCGTAGGTAGGACTGTTGCCTACCATACCGGCCTGCCCGTTAATCCTGCTTATACTTTCTTCCTGTTCGGAAGTGGTAATGATATTAACCGTCATGAGTTGAGCATGAGTACCGTGAATTACGCCGGTTCCCCCGCGGTAAACCTCTACTTTCTCAATCATGGCCGCCGGAAGCGAGCCCAGGAAATTAAAATATCCGCCCGACATATCGTTTATGGGAATACCATTTAACTGCACCAGTATTTTGCCTTCGTACGCCCAAATACCGCGGACGGAAATTCCAACGGCCCCCATCACATCGCCGGCAAATTCAACCCCGGGCAGCAGCTTCAATACGTCGGCAATCTCCCGGCAGCCATAGGCTACAATCTCGTCCCGGGTAATTTCTACCGAATGTGAAGAGGCCTGTTGCAAAGTGCCCGGCAGGTTGTTATCTGTCCGGTTGCTAACCGGTAAACCTTCCTTTTGAGCAATAGCAGGGAATGATGATGCGATTATTATCGTTGCCATCGGCAACAGTTGGAATAACCGGATTTTAAACCGGGTTAATGTCATGTTGTTTGTTTGTGTTGTCCTTCATTCAGTTTCGGATAGACAGCAGTATAATAGTATTCACTGTAACTTAAATTTAAATAGTGGGCTCGTCCTTACTTCAACGTATATTTTGGGAAATAAACCCGGATGCGTTGAGATAACGATTCAAGGTTGAATGTCAAATAAAAGTTTACACTCCCAACTTACTCGTATAATATACGTTAAAATAGATAAAGGCAAAGATTTGCCACATCATCCATTCACACTCTGGTAAAAGCTTTAACTATTTTGCCCTGAAATTTTCACAACACGAACAGCTCCATTGCTTACAATATTGGCTCCTGCTAAATTATGTGCAATGTTACAGTAAGAAATTAAGACTATTTTTTAGCTGTGCCATGTTCAATGATCTGAAGCTAT
>CAZIWJ010000203.1:0-6819 GCA_964542855.1 uncultured Roseivirgaceae bacterium | reverse complement strand
TTGTTTACGAAGACGTACTGGCTTACGACGGGTACATTAACGTACACCTCAGTGCTGATGAACTGGCTACGATTGTGGCGCAGGGCGACATCGGATCAAATGCACCCGAATAAAAAATCAGATTATAACATTTAATAATAAGAGGCTGCCTTTCCGGGGCAGCCTTTTTTTTGCTACAATCGTTTAAAGTAGCACCGTTCACTAACTGATAATTTTATAAACCGGGCGATAAACTGGAAAACCACCAAACCTGTCGCTCATGGACCGAGATAATTCAAACCAGTCTCCTCTTTATCGGAAAGCAGCTACGGTGCTCTTTACCATAATCGGCTTACCTTTTTTACTGATTGGCCTGTTTATTTTATTCTGGAACGAACAAAGAGCTGGTAACCGCGATCAACGAATTACTAATCGCTACGAAAACCTGGTTACCATTTCTCCCTACGAAGTAGATTCAACCGTGGACCAGCAATATGTACACCTGATTGCTCCGCTTAACGTGCAGGATAGCATCCACGATTCAACTTTTCAATATACGTTCAAAGGGCTTTGCCTGGAGAAGAAAGTTTACACTTACCAGTGGGTGGAGTACTTTTATGGAGGTACCACTCCCCCTAACCAACCAGATATTATTATTGCCGATAATGGTTTTTACCAGTACGTGAAGGAATGGAAAGAAAAAATCATTAACTCTGATTCTTTTTATGTGAATCAGATTACCTCGAATAGCAAGTATATAAATCCCGATACCCTGCTTACCAGCCCGGTATACTGGAAAACCAATTTAAACCGGGGGGTGCAGGTTGGGCCTTACCTGCTCGATCCTGAGCCCCTGAAAAAACTGGTTAAAAGAAGAGCCCAACCCTTGCCAGTTGCTTCCCGGATTACCGTTGAACATCCGTTGTTTCTTCGCACAGACGAAAATATGATCAAGTTTAACCAATCGAAAGATTCTCTAACTGTAGGTGATACCGAAGTAGAATTTTTCGGGATTCCTAATGGTACAGTTGTAAGCCTGGTAGCTGAGAAAAATGGTAAATACCTGGGGTACCATCCCGATAACACCATGGGATGGAACAGTTACACCGATCTGGTGATGGGCAGGAAAAGTAAAGAGGATTTTACCGAAGATGAAGTTGCCGAAGCCAGTGCCGTGAACGATAGCTTAAAATGGGTGTCGGTAGTGCTTTTCTTTTTTGCTGCTATCTTGCTGCGTTATCCGATTTCGCACAAACCGCGGGTACTGCCATTCTTTGCGTATCTTTTTAGAACCCGATTCCTATTTATTATTGTGGCTCCAATAATTGGCTTCCTGGTTTTAAGCGGGCTAGCCAAACTAGTATTCTGGACAAGCCCGGTTCTGGGTATCATCTTCCTGGGGGGCGGCTTACTGGTTAACTGGCTCATTCAGCGCAGTGTAAAAATGGAATAAAAAGGGTGTTAACCGGAATGAGGGCCAGTTGATTTGGAATATCGTTGAGTACAACAGGCGTGCTATTGATATGTATTCTAATTTAATGGTTAGCTAACCAACTGTTACCTCGGTAATTCTTTAAAACCTGTGTAGCTCGATTTCAGGCCTCATTTCTTGCATTTTTTTACATTCAATTCCTGCTAAGTGATAGTAAAATTTCTTTACACTTTTTTTCTTGTAAACCTACTGGTAACACCTGAAAAGAGTGAATATGAACAAACGATTACATAGGGCGAGAATGTTAACGTTATGATAATTTTACTTAAATATTAAGTTAATGTAGTATCAGTAAGTTTGGTTTTTAATCATCAACCAAACTATACCATTAATGAAATCCTTTTACTCTACCCGATTTAAAATTCCACTAATTTGCTTTTTTACTTTAATTAGTACTGGAGTTATTCTTGCCCAAAACGGTAAATTATCCGGCAAGGTGAGCGACCAGGAAACCGGCGATTACCTGCCGGGAGCAACGGTTGTATTACAGGGATCGGCCATAGGTGCGGCCGTTAATGTGGATGGAAGCTACCTCATTCCAAAAGTACCTGCAGGGTCTCAAACCTTCGTGGTATCGTCAGTAGGTTACAAGCGAACAGAATTCACCATTAACATTCCTGCCGGAGGTGCTGTAATTAAGGATGTTCAACTGGCATCATCGGCCCAGGAACTGAACGAGCTGGTTGTTACTGGTTTGCGTAAAAGCCAGATCGACGCCATTAACCGCAAGCGGATGGCCATGAGTACCAAAGAGGTGTTAACTACCAACGACATTGGCCGCCTGCCCGACATTAACGTGGCCGAGGCTGCCCAGCGGGTTTCTGGCGTTTCCATTGAAACGGATAATGGGGAAGGACGCTTTATTTCTATTCGTGGCATTCGCCCGGCGCTAAATAACGTTACCATGAATAATTCAAATATCGGTTCAACATCCAGCGGACGCGAAACGCCACTCGACCTGTTACCGGTTGAGATGATTTCGAGCATAGAAGTAACGAAAGCCATAACTCCCGATATGGAAGGAACCGGAATCGGGGGCGCTATAAATATCAATACCATTTCTGCTTTCGATAAGTCCGAGCCCCAGTTTTTCATTGCTTCTGCCGATGGTTTAATTCAAAATCAGCAGGCTGACTACGGAGACGACAAACTGCCCTTTCGCCTGGCTGCTACAGCCGGCAAGCGATTCGGTGAAGATGAAAAGTTTGGTGCCGTGGTATCGGCTAACTTTTTCCGGCGCGACTTTTCAGTGTCAATTCTTGATCCCGATCGTTGGGTGGTTCTAAGCGGCACCGATCCAAGTGGTAATCCTGTGAGTAATTTAGGGCCCAACGAAATAGAACTGCAAATTGAAGATAACGAACGCGATCGCTACGGGGCTTCTGCTGACCTGGAATATCGGTTTACTCCTGAGAACAATATATATTTCCGATCACTCTATACCCGCACCGAGGAGCGTGACCTTAATTCGGAATTTGAGCTAACCGTAGCCGGGCTGCGCAACCAGGAGCTAACCAACCAAACGCCTACCTCCGGCCGATTCAGCAAAGGCTCTGGAGAACTGGATTTAAGCAGTGGCGATGTTACCGAAGATCTGTACAGCTTTACCCTGGGTACCGAAAATCGATTTGGGGCTCTTTCGGCAGAACTTTACGGTACGTATTCCCGGGCTAATCAAACTGGTTTTTCTATTGACGGTACTTTTGAAAACCCCAGAGACACAGAAGGTTTACTGGCTTCCACGTATGATCTAGAACCTTTTTTCTTTGATATCACTGCGATAGATCAGGAAACCGCTCGTGATCCAAGCCTTTATAATTTGCGCAACCTGAATTTTCGCCGCGACAATACGGTGCAGGAGAATATGTACGAAGCAACCCTGGATTTAAAATACGACCTGAACCTGGGCGGACAGATACCCGCTTACATTAAAATGGGTGGGCGTTATCGTACAAGAGACAAAACCGTAGATCGCCAGCGAGATGAATACAACGACGACGGTCAGGATCCATTAACGGGCGATAATACCGAAAAGGTTTCTAACCCTTACACGCTGGCACAATTTGCCATTGATCCCTTCCCACCCGTACAGGGTGGTGCCGAACCCAACGTACACGGGGATGCCCTGAAATTTAGAGAGTTTTTTGATGATCCGGCTAATATAAACGACACAACTCGTTTACGCTTCCGCCCCTACGACACTGCGGAAGAAATATACGACGAGGATATCATTTATCGCGAGGGGGTTACAGCGGGATACATAATGGGAGTAGTAGATTTTAATTTCCTTACAGTTGTCGCCGGTTTGCGGGTAGAACATACTACCACGGAATCTGAGCCGTGGACACTGGTTAACGACGACGAAAGCATTCCCGTACAGGATCGGTTTGACCAGTTATTTTTTGAAAACAGTTACACCAACTGGATGCCATCTGTAAATTTGAAAGTTTCGCCTATTCAAAATCTTATTGCCCGCCTCTCCTGGAGCAACACCATCGGACGCCCGGATTACGACGAGGTGTCGGGTACTTCTGAATTGGAAATTATCCCCGAAACCGAAGGCGGAGGAACCGTTGGGTTTTACCAGGGAGCAAACGCTGGTTTATTGCCTTACGAATCGGAAAACTGGGACTTATCAGTAGAATATTATTTCCCAACCGGGGGTATCATTTCTGCCGGGTTGTTCCGTAAGAATATAGATAATTACATATTCAACGAAGTCATTAGCGAAAGAAACACGGTGTTCCAGGGAATTACCTTCGAGGAAATCAGTTTTAGTCAGCGGCTTAATCTGGAAACCGCAACCGTTCAGGGTATGGAGTTCAGCTTTGACCAGTCTTTTACTTCACTGCCCGGTTTCCTCAGCGGCTTTGGAATAACAGCCAACGCAACTTTCATTGATTCGGAGTTGGAATATCCTGGACGTGAAGGTGATGAATTACCTTTGCTGCGTCAGCCCAATACAGTATTCAACCTTATTCCTTACTACCAAAAGTATGGGCTGGAATTTCGAGCTGCCATTACCTACCGCAGTGAATTCCTGGTTGTGCCACGTAATGAGAATCGAAGTTACGTGAAAGAAGGGATAGAAAATGGCTTTACAGTTGCCGACTTCGACCGCTACGAAGGAGCCCGCACGGCAGTAGATATTACGGCTGCTTACACGTTTCCATCGCGAAAATATAAAATTTTAGCGCAGGCCCGTAACATCACCAATGCGCCGGAGCAGGAATACCAGGGTATTACAGATCGCTACGATCGCCACCAGTTATTCGGAGCCTCGTACTTCCTGGGGGTTTCTTTTAACTTTTAAATCAACTAACCAGTTCAAGGGAGGCGTGCCCGGCAGGGCGTGCCTCCCGCTGTTATATTCCTAATCTTACTTACATTATGAAAAACCTGCTATTACTCGTCCTTATTCCGCTTTGCTACCTAATTACTTTTCCGTTAACCGGTTTAGCCCAGGAAACCACCCGGGCATACCAGGCTCCGCAATTTGCACCCGGTTGGAGCCGGCCCGGCCTCCATCCAGATCATATCATTCTAAACTTTTCCGGTAACCCGGCTACCTCAGCCAGTGTTACCTGGCGTACCAGCCCCGATGTGAAGAAAGGCGTTGCCGAAATTGCACTGGCTACCGCTGCCCCGAAGTTCTGGCGGAACGCCCTTACCATTCCGGCAACCACCCAAACCATGGATGCTTCTGATGTGGAAACCGCGGAAGTGGTTTCCAACTACCATTCGGTTACTTTTCAAAACCTGCTACCCGATACCCTTTATGCGTACCGCGTGGGAGATGGAAATATCTGGAGTGAGTGGATACAGTTTCGTACGGCTAGCTTAGAACCCAGGCCTTTTTCTTTTCTCTACGTAGGCGACGCCCAGAATTACATCATGGAGTTGTGGTCGCGGTTAATTCGCGAAGGGTACCGGAAAGCCCCGGATGCCAGCTTAATTATTCACGCCGGCGACCTGGTGAACCGGGCACACAATGAGCAGGAATGGCATGAGTGGTTTACGGCTGGGGGTTGGATTCACCGCATGGTACCCTCCATTCCAACGCCCGGTAATCATGAATTTAGAGCGTACAACGAGGAAGATAAAAAGAATAAAACCAGGCGCTTGTCCGTGCAGTGGCAACCGCAATTTACTTTGCCGCAAAACGGTCCGGAAGAACTGAAAGAAACCGTTTATTATATCGATTACCAGGGGGTAAGGTTTATTTCGCTGAACAGTAGCCAGATGCAGGCCGAACAGGCTGCCTGGCTGGAACAGGTGCTGGCCAATAACCCTAATAAATGGACGGTAGCTACTTATCACCATCCTTTGTTTTCAGCTTCCTCAGGTCGAGACAACCAAAAACTTCGAGAACTCTGGAAACCGCTTTTCGATAAATACCAGGTAGATATTGCCTTGCAGGGGCACGACCATACCTACGCCCGGGGCAGGGTTTCGCCAACCAGCAATAATGTGGTAGACGGAATGAATACCCGCGACGAAACCGGTACCGTGTACGTAGTATCGGTTAGTGGAGGAAAAATGTACGAACTAAAGCCCGACGCCTGGAACCGGTACGAGGCAGAAAGAGATAGGGCAGCAGAAAACACCCAGCTTTTCCAGGTAATTCATGTGGATAACGATACGCTAGCTTACGAAGCTTATACGGCTACCGGAACCCTTTACGATGCTTTTAACCTTATTAAGTCGGCCAACGGTGAACCTAACCGTTTTGTAGATAAACAACCACAAGATGTTACTGAACGCTCGCACGATAATACGATTAGCTATCAGGATGTTTTGCCGGAAACGATAAAAGCAGACCTGATGAATCGTTATCCCGGATATAAATTCGATAGAATTAATTTCGGTCAGCGAGATGGGGTTTCCGGTTACCGGGTTAAACTGGAGAAAGGAAAGTCTGAGGTTATTTTAACTATAACAACCGAAGGAAAGGTGCTCTCAGAGCAGGTGAATGAATGATGGGCAACAATCCTTGTTGAGTTAGTGCATTAACTCTAACTGGTTTTTTCCACCGTTTTAATTAACTGTCAATGAGCCGTAAATGAACCCGATTTGCCCTGATAAAGCAAGAAGTTGATACCTATTCAACTTCTTGCTTTTTTTATATCGTACCTGGCAGCCGTTACTTATACGCAGCAGGGGTAAAGTCTAAACTTCACCAAAAAGTAATTTCAGGTCAGGTATAGAAAAAGGGAAAAACACGGCTACCACCTGTTGCTAACATAATGCATTAAAGGGTGTAAGCAACTTTTAATGATCCCACACAGCTTAGTCCTGGACAAGTGATAAAGCTAGTCCTCAATCCGCTTATAGTACCACTAGTACCC
>CAZIWJ010000202.1:0-6840 GCA_964542855.1 uncultured Roseivirgaceae bacterium | reverse complement strand
CGGGTAAACTATTGCATCTGAAAAATAACATCAAATATCGGATCTTCCGATAACGTAAAGTGCAGCACTTCACCTTAGTCAATTGGGATTTATTCAGAAAGTGAGGACTGTGGTCGGTCTACGAAGGACAGGGTATACGGGTAAAGAACATTACAGCCGTAAAGAGGTAATGAATTTCAGTTCGGATCATATTATTTAGTATCGCTTACACCTGCAGTTTCAAAGCCAGCCATTTCATTCAGAAAACCCACTGCACTTTGCAGTAACGGGTACACCAGTGCGCATCCTGTTCCTTCTCCCAACCGCAGGCTTAACTGAAGAACAGGTTCTGCATTCATGTCCTTTTGTATGTTTTTATGCCCGTGTTCATCCGATAAATGACTAAAAATAAGTTGGTTGCTAACGGTAGAATTAATTCGTTGCGTCAACCAGCAGGCGGCACCTGCAATAAATCCATCGACGAGAATTATCCAGTTAAGCCGGAATGCTTCGAGCATGGTCCCACACATCTGGGCAATTTCAAAGCCATCTACCTACTGAAGAATGGCGTAGGGATTTGAAATTGATTTATGAAAAGCTGCTGCTTTTCTCAGAGTTTTTAGTTTTAATCGTAAGTGCAGGTTATCCAAAGCTGTTCCACGACCAACGCATTGTTCTAATGTGATATTACCGAGTAAATGCATAATCATACTGGCAGAAGCGGTATTAGAAATCCCCATTTCACCAAAGCCAATGACGTTACACCCGGATTTTTGCAGGTGTTTCACCTGGATTTCACCATGGTTTATACACTCCTGAAGCCGATTGTAAGTCACTGCTGGCTCATGTAGAAAATTCCGGGTTCCTTCCCTTACTTTGGCATCTGAAAGTCCGGGATGATGGGGCAGACTTCCTTTTACACCGGCATCGATAATTTTTAGCTTTATGCCGTGCTGCCGGGCAAACACATTAATAGCCGCTCCGTTATGCAGAAAATTTAAAACCATTTGTCGGGTAACTTCCCGGTGGTAGGCGCTGATTCCTTCTTCTGCAATGCCATGATCGGCAGCAAATACCAGGATATGAGGTTGAACCAATTTTGGGTGTACGGTACCCTGCAACTTGCCAATGTGCAAGGCTAATTCTTCCAGTTTACCAAACGATTTGGGAGGTTTGGTTTTTCTATCGATAACAAACTGAATTTTTTCTTTCATGGTCATGATTATCAGATTCAGGATTTAACTAGCGGTAAATTTTTAAACTTAATATATAGCATTACCTTTAAGAGCGTACAACGGTGCACTTTACGAGCGTATTCGGCAAAAGTTGATTTCTTGTAAGGTGCTTAAAAGGGAATACCGGTGTAAATCCGGAGCTATCCCCGTAGCTGTAAGCTCTATATTTTAGTTCTGGCTGTTTAAAACCACTGCCTGCAAAGGTGGGAAGGTAGCCAGGATGGAGCAAGCCAGAAGACCTGCCCTGTACGAGCATTTTGGCTTTCGGAGGAAAAGCTCATGATGATGTTGGTTAAGTATGATAAACCACACGGGAGGTTTTACATCCGGTTTTGAATGGCTGGCATTTGCCACATTTACGTAACAACCGGTTAAGCCGGTTCAGTGCAATATATTTGCACCAACCAGCCTTGCAAGTGGTTTATCTGGGTATACCAGCTCACTCTTTTCTCATGGAAGCTCATTGTTTCACTTTAATAATCACTTACAATGAGCAAATTATTTACCATTTCACTTTTCATTATTTGTAGTTGGATAACTACTACCAAGGCGCAGGAGCAGTATCTTACAGCTTCCGATACGGTTAACCTCGAGGAAGTGGTTATTACCGCCTCTAAGGTTCCTCTCCAGCAAAAAGAAACTGCTAAACCGGTAACGATTATTCCCAGGCAGGAAATAGAACGAAGCGCCGGAAAGGATTTATCGCAACTGCTTTCAGAACAGGCCGGTATCCAGGTTAATGGCGGATACAGCAACCCTGGGGCTATAAAAAATATTTATCTTCGGGGGGCTGATCCTGAGTACACGCTAATTTTAATGGATGGCACTCCTATTTCTGATCCTTCCGGAGTCGGAGGATCATTCGATATAAGACTCATTCCTTTGCAACTTATAGAGCGCATAGAAATTTTAAAGGGAAGCCAATCTACGCTTTACGGTTCCGATGCCATTGCTGGTGTAATCAATATTATTACCCGGAAAACAGCCGACAGTCCGCTCAGCATATCCCAGTCGTTATCGGCCGGTTCCTTTAATACGATTGAAGGTACCGCAGGGGTACGTGGTAAAGTTAAGGGAATTGGTTTTAACGTAGACTACCAAAAGAAAACTACCGGCGGAATAACCGAAGCCCAACCCCCATCCGATACCGTTAATTTCGATCGGGACGGGTTTTCCCAGGAAGCTTTTCAAACCAACCTAAGTATTAATTTATCGGATCATTTACGGATTAGTCCGTTTTTCCGATGGTCTGATTTCGACGGAGACTACGATGGCGGTGCTTTTGTCGATGCCGATAACCAGTATACCAGCGAAGTGATGAATACCGGGTTTATCGGACGCTATGCGTTTAACCGTTTAAGTACGAACTTTTCTTACAGTTATACGAACACTGAACGTACGTTTAACAGTAGTTTCGGTACCAGCCAATTTAATGGAATGTTCCAGAATGCCGATGTGTTTGCCAGTTACGATGTTTGAATAGGAAAAGCCATCGTGGGGTTGAACTACCAGCACCAGCAACTTCGCGATACAACTTTTGCAAACTCAGAACCGGATGCTACGATAATGAGCCCGTACGTTACTTTTTTAGTACAGGACCTGGTTGGGGTGAACCTGGAGTTGGGTTATCGCCTGAACAACCACAGTGTTTTTGGAAACGCCCAAACTTTTAGTTTGGCTCCGAATTATCAGCTTACTTCCTACCTGAATTTATTCGCTTCATATACAACGGGCTTCAAAGCGCCCTCTCTTTTCGAATTATATAACGATCAGTTTGGTAACGAAGATCTGAAGCCGCAAACCAGTACCACCTGGGAAGCAGGGGCCACCACTCGGTTGAATAATGGTAACTTGCAGCTAAGTGCAACATATTTTCAACGGAGCATTGAGGATTTGGTGGTATTTTTCTTCACCCCCGGTTACCTAAACCAGGATGAACAAAACGATGAAGGGGTGGAACTGGAAGCTCGATGGAAATTATCTCCGGCCTTAACATTATCTGGGAACTATACTTACCTGGATGGTAAAATTACCACCCAGGGCAGTAACGAACAAGACAGTTCTTTTTTCAACCTTATTCGAAGGCCAAGGCACCAGCTTCAAGTGAACGGGCAGGTAAATATTTTAGATCATTTGTTCTTAAATCTCCAATTGCAATACTTAGGAGAACGTGATGATATTTTCTTTGATGCAATTAGTTTTCAGCAAACTCCGGTAACAGTTGATGCTTACACGTTACTTAACTTATATTCAGAATATGCTATGAAAAATGAACAATTTATTGTTTTTGCTGATCTAAAAAATCTTACTAACATCCAATACACAGAATCAACCGGTTTTAATACGCCCGGCTTTAATATGCAGGCCGGCGTACGTGTTAATTTAAATATTATAGGAAATGAATAAAATGACTCAATACTTTACACCCCGTACCCTGGCTATACTAGCCTTTATGGTTTTAGTGGCCTTGATCCGTGTATTGTCGGCAATCAACGGAGAACTTTCGCCCCTGAGTAACTTTACACCTCTGGGAGCAATGGCGTTATTTGGAGGGGCTTACTTTTCCCGACCTCGGGCCATGGCCTTTCCGCTGCTCACGTTGTGGATGAGCGATATTATTTTAAACCGCATGGTGTTTTACGGTGAATGGCGGTTGTTCTACGATGGTTTTTACTGGACATACGGGGCTTTTGTACTCATGGTGGTGATTGGCCAGTTCATGATGAACAAAAAAACCGTAGGACGATTAGTTTTGTCCACGCTGGTCGTTGTATTTATCCACTGGATTGTAACCGATACTGGCGTTTGGCTGGTAAGGGAAACTTATCCGATAACGTTGCAGGGCTACTGGATGTGCCTATTAGCTGCTATTCCGTACGAATTGAATTTTATGGTTGGTACTCTCGTTTACGGGGCAATTCTATTCGGTTCTTTTGAGTGGATGCAATACCGGTTTCCAATCTTTAAAATTAGTGCAACAGTATGATAGTTTGTTCTTTTCTACCCGCAGTGACCCAAATGATTTATGACATGGGCCTGGAAAGTAACCTGTACGGAGTAACTTTCGAGTGCCCTTCGCGTGCGCTGGCTGAAAAGCCTGCGGTTGTTCGTTGCGTACTGGAAGGCAAATCGTACAGTAGCCAGGAAATAGACGCTATTTTTTCGGCCAGTAAGCAACAAGGTTCCTCCCTGTATTACATTGATGAACCCTTATTGCAGGGCATAATGCCCGACGTAGTTTTTACCCAGGACGTTTGTGAAGTTTGTCAGATTGATACCGCCTGCACGGAGCAGGCGGTTAGCCGGTTAAATAAACAGCCTTCATTAGTACCCATTTCGCCGCAATCTTTACAGGATGTTTTCGATTCAGCCATTACTATTGCTCAAGCAATGGGGAAGGAGAAAGCCGCTTACACGTATCTTTCCGGTTTGCAAGCGCGGATTAATTCCGTCATCGACCGGCAACGTGCCCACCGGTTAGTTCCCAAAAGGGTATCGCTGTTGGAATGGTTAGCCCCTATTTACAACTGCGGGCACTGGATATCCCATCAGGTAGCCCATGCAGGTGGTATTGATATGCTGAGCAACCCTTCAGGCGATAGTATGGTAATTAAATGGGATAAAATCAGGCGTTACGACCCGGAGGTTTTAGTGGTGGCACCTTGTGGGTTCACGGCCGGCCGAACGCTGGAAGAGATGAGCCAGCTAACGAGCCTGCCTGGCTGGGAAGAATTACAGGCGGTTAAGAACCAGGCTGTATATATTGTAGATTTCGATTTATTTACCCAGCCCTCTGCCAGCACACTGGTCGACGGCATTGAAATGCTTGCTTCGGTGTTTCATCCTGAATATTTTCAAACGCCCGTTCATCTGAATAATAAAAAAATCAATTTTTCCAGGCTAAAAGTATGATAATTTATATATGGGGGGTGCACGCAGCGGAAAAAGCCGGTACGCTCAAGGGCGGGCCCTCGAGCTTTCCGAATCGCCGGTTTACGTTGCTACCGGCAGGGTATGGGATGATGAATTCGCCAGCCGGGTGGAGCAACACCGGGCCGATCGGGGGCAGGAGTGGACAACCTACGAAACCTGCTAGTACTTTTACCGGTTGCCTCTGGTAGGAGAGGTTGTGGTGATAGACTGCGTTACGTTATGGTTAACCAATTATTTTGTCGATTTTCCATACGATGAAATCTTGCCGGCATTTCGCAAGGAGATATATGAATTAGCCAAATTGTCGGCGACATGTTTTATTATTTCTAATGAAATTGACATGGGGATGCATGCTGATAGTAGTGCTGGCAGAAAATTTTCTGGCCTACAGGGTTGGGCCAACCAATACGTAGCTTCTGTTGCCGATGAAGCTATTTTCATGGTTTCCGGCCTGCCCTTTAAACTTAAATAATTATGAAACAGACCGTTTTTCACTGGAGTGGAGGTAAGGATAGTGCCCTTGCCCTCTATGAAATCATGAACAGGGGAGAGGAAAAGGTATCTTGCTTATTCACAACCTTAAGCCAGGCCCAACGGCGAATTACTATGCATGGAGTTCGTGAAGAATTACTCGATTTACAAGCCCGGTCGCTACAGGTACCGCTGCATAAATTGTTTTTGCCTGAACAAACCAACATGGATACTTATAATCGTCTTCTCCAGGTTGAAATGCAACGTATTCAGTTACAGGGTACAACTGAAGCAGCTTTCGGTGATATCCACCTTGAGGATTTAAAACAATACCGTGAAAGGCTGTTTCAGGCTATGGGATTTACCGTTAAATTTCCAATCTGGAAACAAAATACCCGCAAACTGGTCGATCGGTTTATCCAGCTGGGGTTTAAAGCCCTCGTGGTTTGCGTTCAGGCCGATTTACTTGATGAGCGTTTGGTGGGAGTTCCGCTGGATGAGGAATTTTTGAATAGCTTGCCCGCAGCTGTTGACCCCTGTGGAGAAAATGGAGAGTTTCATACTTTTGTTTACGACGGGCCGATATTCTCCTTTCCTGTACCGGTTCAAACAGGGGAAATAATACATCGCACTTACCCCGGGCCGTCGGAATCGGCCCCGATAGGTTTCTGGTTTTGCGATTTGGTTTTACAACACTAATAATGGACAATGGATAGTATTGCCGGCTGTTTAGAATTAAATAGTCCGTAAATACCTTTACCTTTACACATTCTGAGGGATTTTAATGTAGTTTGTGAGTTATGCATAAATAAGAACTTGTCTTTTCTAGTTCTGTATCATTTCAGATTTTCACTTTCTGCTCTGCTTTCTCAAAGGTAGGAAAGCCTCTTTCCAGCTCAAATTCCTCTTTCAGGGATCTATGCATTTGTTCAGCCAGCGCGTTTTACAACGGATCAGGGTTGTTGGTCACGCTCCACATCGGATAGAAATTAGGATTTTATGCTCTTTCAGAACCCGTATATGCTCATTACAACAGTATCCGGCGTGGAGCGCTGTACACGCCGGTCAGCGCGGTGGATCAGTTGGTAAGGATGAGGCTGCTTGTCTTTCTGCTCCAGGGCTAAGGACTTTAATAGTACCTTCTGCATGTAGACTCCGGTGTAAGTGCCAGCCGATGATCTTATGAGAATAAGCGTCAGTGACCAAATTCAGATAAGTGTAC